>NZ_LHSJ01000065.1:0-33685 GCF_001270295.1 Achromobacter sp. DMS1
GCCATGGAGCGCGCCCGCGCCGAGCTGGCCGCCCAGGGCTGCTGCTTCGCCATCGGCCAGTGGCAGCCGGGCATCAATGCGGCAGCCGTCCCGTTCGTGTCCCTGACGGGAGAGGGCGTGTTCGTGATGAGCTGCGGCGGCCCCGAGAGCCTGTTGCCCGAGGCCGAGCTGCGTTCGCGCGTGGCGCGGTCGCTGCGCGAGGCCGTGGCCCGCCTGGATGCCCGCCGCGCATAATGCGCAAGGCGCATCGCGGGCCGGGTTGCCGATCTCGTACAATTCACGGATTGATCCACCCTCTAGCTCCTGGAGATCCGCTTGGCCCAATCCCCGCAAGCCGACACGCAGCACGGCGACCGCCCCTTGCCCCAGGATTTCGAAACGGCGCTGGCCGAGCTCGAAGCGCTGGTGGCGGCCATGGAAGACGGCTCGCTGCCGCTGGAGCAGTCGCTGGCCGCCTACCGGCGCGGCGTGGAGCTGACCCGTATCTGCCAGGAGCGCCTGGCGCAGGCCGAGCAGCAGGTGAAGGTGCTGGAAGGCGATTTGCTGCGCCCGCTCGACCCGTCGGCGCTGGATGACGAATAACAACCGGATGAAGCAAATTCAACTCGCTTTCCCCGAGTGGCTGCACGCGCGCGCCCGGCACGTCGAAGACGTGCTGGACGAGCTCATGCCGGCCGCCGACGCGCCTCCCGTCCGCCTGCACGAGGCCATGCGCTATGCCGTGCTCGGTCCCGGCAAGCGCGTGCGGGCCGCGCTGGTGTACGCCGCGGGGCAGGCCTGCCCCGTCAGCGGCAGCGTGCTGGCCATCGAGGCCTCGCTGGACCGCGCCGCCGCGGCGGTGGAACTGATACACGCCTATTCGCTGGTGCACGACGACTTGCCGTGCATGGACGACGACGTGCTGCGGCGCGGCCGTCCCACGGTGCATGTGCAGTTCGACGAAGCTACCGCCATGCTGGCGGGCGACGCCCTGCAGCCCCTCGCGTTCGAATGGCTGGCGTCCATGCCGATCGCGCCGGCGCTCATCGTCCAGGCCACGCAGGCGCTGGCCCGCGCCTCGGGCAGCCTGGGCATGGCGGGCGGCCAGGCCATCGACCTCTGCAGCGTGGGCCGCAGCCTGTCGCGCGACGAGCTGCAGACCATGCACAGCATGAAGACCGGCGCCATGCTGGCCTGCAGCGTGGCGCTGGGCGGCATCGTGGCGGGCGCGAGCTCGGCGGCGCGCCAGGCGCTGGACGCCTACGCGCAGGCCATCGGGCTGGCGTTCCAGGTGGTGGACGATATTCTCGACGTCACGGCCGACAGCGCCAGCCTGGGCAAGACGCCCGGCAAGGATGCCGCCGGCAACAAGCCCACCTATGTTTCCCTGCTGGGCCTGGACGAGGCGCGCGCCTTCGCCCAGGAGCTGCGTGGCGCGGCGCTGGCCGCGCTGGAGCCGCTGGGCGAGGCCGGCTCGAGGCTCGCGCAGCTTGCCGATTTCATTGTTCTGCGGGACCGCTGAACCGCGACCCGCCCGGCCGCCGCGGCGGCGACGGGCCAACGAAAACCATAGTTAGCATGACGACAGACCTACTGGACCGCATTCAATCCCCGGCCGACCTCAAGGGACTGGACCGTCGCGAGCTGAAGAAACTCGCCGACGAGCTGCGCGGCTTCGTGCTGGAGTCCGTGTCCAGGACCGGCGGGCATCTGTCGTCCAACCTGGGTACGGTGGAGCTCACGCTGGCGCTGCACCACGTTTTCGACACGCCGCACGACCGGCTGGTCTGGGACGTGGGCCACCAGTCCTATCCGCACAAGATCCTCACCGGCCGCCGCGCCGGCATGGCCCGGCTGCGCCAGCAGGGCGGCATCTCGGGCTTTCCCAAGCGCAGCGAGTCCGAGTACGACGCCTTCGGCACGGCGCATTCGTCCACCTCGATCTCGGCGGCGCTGGGCATGGCCGTGGCCTCGCGCAATGCCGGCGTGCAGCGCCAGCACATTGCCGTCATCGGCGACGGCGCCATGTCGGCCGGCATGGCGTTCGAGGCCATGAACAACGCGGGCGTCACGCCGGGCATCAACCTGCTGGTGATCCTGAACGACAACGACATGTCGATCTCGCCGCCGGTGGGCGCGCTCAACCGCTATCTCGCGCGGCTCATGTCCGGGCGCTTTTACGCGGCCGCCAAGAACGTGGGCCGCGCCGTGCTGCAGCACGTGCCGCCCGTGCTGGAGCTGGCCCGCCGCTTCGAGGAGCACGCCAAGGGCATGGTCACGCCGGCCACGCTGTTCGAGGAATTCGGCTTCAACTACGTGGGTCCCATCGACGGCCACGATCTCGACGCGCTGGTGCCCACGCTGCAGAACCTCAAGGCCCTGCAAGGGCTGCAGTTTCTGCACGTGGTGACGCGCAAGGGGCAGGGCTACAAGCTGGCCGAGGCCGACCCCGTGCTCTATCACGGCCCGGGCAAGTTCGATCCCGCCGTGGGCATCCAGCAGGCCAAGGTGCCGGGCAAGCGCACCTTCACGCAGGTCTTCGGCAAGTGGGTGTGCGACATGGCCGAGAAAGACCCGCGCCTGGTGGCCATCACGCCCGCCATGCGCGAGGGCAGCGGCCTGGTCGAGTTCGAGCAGCGGTTTCCGATGCGCTACTTCGACGTGGGCATCGCCGAGCAGCACGCCGTCACCTTCGCCGCCGGGCTGGCCTGCGAGGCGCAGAAGCCGGTGGTGGCCATCTATTCCACCTTCCTGCAGCGCGGCTACGACCAGTTCATTCACGACGTGGCGCTGCAGAACCTCGACGTGACCTTCGCCCTGGACCGCGCCGGCATCGTGGGCGCCGACGGCGCCACGCACGCGGGCAACTACGACATCGCCTTCCTGCGCTGCGTGCCCAACATGGTGGTGGCCACGCCTTCCGACGAGAACGAAACCCGCCTGCTGCTTTCCACCTGTTACGAGCATCCCGGCCCGGCATCGGTGCGCTATCCGCGCGGCGCGGGCCGCGGCGCGCCGGAGTCGGACGGCCTGGAGACGGCGCCGCTGGGCCGGGGAGTGGTGCGCCGCGAAGGTGCGAAAATCGCCGTGCTGGCCTTCGGCACGCTGCTGCAGCCCGCCCTGCAGGCCGCCGAGGCGCTGGGCGCCACGGTGGCCGACATGCGTTTCGTCAAGCCCATCGACCGCGAACTCATCCTGGACCTTGCCGGCCGCCACGACGCCCTGGTCACCCTGGAAGACGCCGCCATCATGGGCGGGGCGGGCAGCGCCGTGCTCGAAGTCCTGAGCGCGGCCGGCGTGCAGGTTCCCGTGCTGCAACTGGGCTATCCGGACGAGTTCATCGACCACGGCGAGCAGTCGGCGCTGCTGGCGGGGCTGGGCCTGGACGCGGCCGGCATCGAGAAGTCCATACGCGCCCGCTACGGCGCGCTGCTGGGCTGATGCCGGCGGGGCCGGGCGGCATTGGCACGCATTGGCAACGTCCGTGAAACGCTCTGTTCTCCCGGGCTGGCCTACGGATGAAAGGGTTTTCCCGGGCGGAAAAAGCAGGATGGGCGATAATGACGCCCTTCCATATTGTGTCAACTGGGCTGGCGCGGGGCGCATCCTCCCGCCGCCGCGCCGAGACAGGTAAGCCGAAATGAATTCTCCGATCGATCCCGCCATCGTGATGCCCGACGTCCAGAGCTCGGCGGACACGCGGCACATCCCGATCCAGCGCGTGGGCATCCGTGGCGTGCGCCACCCCATGCTGGTCGAGGCCGCCGATGGCGCGGCGCAGGCCACGGTGGCCAACTGGACCCTCACCGTGGCGCTGCCCCCCGAAGAAAAGGGCACCCACATGTCGCGTTTCGTGGCGCTGCTCGAAAAATACCGCAGTACGCCCATGACGCCGGCGCTGTTCCGCGCCATGGCCGCCGACATGCTGCCGCTGCTGCACGCCGAGCGCGGCGACATCACCGCCGCCTTCCCGTACTTCATCAACAAGTCCGCGCCGATTTCCGGCGTGCAGAGCCTGATGGACTACGAAGTGCAATGGATCGCCCGCGCCCAGGCCGGGCACGTGGAGTTCGAAATGGTGGTGCAGGTGCCCGTCACCAGCCTCTGCCCGTGTTCCAAGGCCATTTCCGAGTACGGCGCGCACAACCAGCGCTCGCACGTCACGGTGTCGGCGGTGCTGGGCGACGAGGTCGGCATGGACAGCCTCATCCGCCTCATCGAGGACGAGGGCTCCTGCGAGCTCTGGGGCCTGCTCAAGCGGCCCGACGAGAAGTTCGTCACCGAGCGCGCCTACGACAACCCCAAGTTCGTCGAAGACCTGGTGCGCGACGTCGCGGCCCGCCTGAACGCGCATCCCGGCGTGGCGCGCTACCGCGTCGAGGCCGAGAATTTCGAGTCCATCCACAACCACTCGGCCTACGCCGTCGTCGAAGGCTAGGCGGGGCAGGGCGCATCCCCGCGCGGCCTGGCTCCGGGAGCCAGGCGCCACGTCCCCATTTCATCGGGGAGGGCGGCGACTTGCGCCCAAGCGCGCGTTCGGCGATAATCGAGAGCTTTCTTGCTCGATCGCCCGAGAATTGCGCCCATCCATCTACGGAATCGGGCCGTCTTTTTCGAGCGACGGGCTGCCCCTTGCGGCGCATGTCGGGTCCGGATGTCCGGGCGGCGCGTGCGGCCTGCAAGACATCCACAAGGAGTTTTACGCATGCGTCACTACGAAGTAGTGTTTATCGTTCACCCCGACCAGAGCGAGCAAGTGCCCGCCATGGTCGAGCGTTACCAGGCGCTCGTCACCGGCCAGGGCGGCTCGGTGCACCGCCTGGAAGACTGGGGCCGCCGTCAACTGGCCTACCCGATCCAGAAGCTCGTCAAGGCGCACTACGTGTGCATGAACATCGAGTGCGGCCAGGCCACCCTCGATGAGCTCGAGCATTCGTTCCGCTACAACGACGCCGTGCTGCGCCACCTGGTCATCAAGACCAAGAAGGCGCCCACCGCTCCCTCGATCATGATGAAGTCGGTCGAGCGTGAAGAAGCCCGCAAGGCTTCGGCGGAAGCCGCCACGGCCCAGGCCGCCGAGTAAGCGCTCGCAAGAGCCCGTTCCGTCACGTCTCCGGCGCCAGGCACGATGAACAAGCTGGAGCTCAGCGCCCGCGTCCTCGAATGCGAGCCTTTGCGCCATACGCCGGCCGGCCTGCCGGCCCTCGAAATGGTGCTGGCGCATGAGTCGGAAATCGTCGAGGCGGGCCTGCCGCGCCGCGTCGAGCTGACCATAGGCGCAGTGGCCCTGGGCGATTTGGCGCGGATGCTGGCCAACACGGCGCTGGGCACCGAGCTGCAGGTCGAAGGCTTTCTGGCTCCCGTCCGCAAGGACTCGGTCAAGCTCAAGCTGCACATGCAGCGGGTGCGCAAGACCGGAGGCAGCGCAGGCGGCGACCCGCTGGTGGCATGAACGGAACAGGCACGGGCGCGAAGGCGCCTTCTGAAAACGGATAGGTTACGGAGTCTGGCCCCTGCAAAGGGTAGAACGGCTCCTCTCAAACAAAGAGGCACATATCATGGCTTTCTTCGGAAAACGCAAGGAAAAACGCAAATTCACGCAGCAGAACCCGCTCTTCAAGCGCCGCAAGTTCTGCCGCTTCACCGCCGCCGGCGTCGAAGAGATCGACTACAAGGATCTGGACACCCTGCGCGACTTCGTGCAAGAAAACGGCAAGATCATCCCGGCTCGCCTGACCGGCACCAAGGCTATCTACCAGCGCCAGCTGGACACCGCCATCAAGCGCGCGCGCTTCCTGGCCCTGTTGCCTTACACCGATAACCACAACTGATCCGGGGCACTGAAATGCAAGTTATTCTGCTCGAAAAAGTCGTCAACCTGGGCAACCTGGGCGAAGTCGTGCGCGTGCGCGATGGCTATGCCCGCAACTTCCTGATTCCCCAGAAAAAGGCCCGTCGCGCGACCGACGCCGCCCTGAAGGAATTCGAAGCCCGCCGCGCCGAACTGGAAAAGATCCAGGCCGAGAAGCTGGCCGCCGCCCAAGCGGTGGGCGAGCGCCTGAACGGCCAGCAGGTCAAGATCGTCCAGAAGGCAGGCGTGGACGGCCGCCTGTTCGGCTCGGTCACCAATGCCGACATCGCCGAAGCCCTGCGCAAGGCCGGTTTCGAAACCGTCGAGAAGGCCCAGGTCCGCCTGCCGGCCGGCCACCTCAAGGCCATCGGCGAGTACCCGGTCCAAGTCGCCCTGCACGCTGACGTCGTTTCCGACATCACCGTCGTGGTCGAAGGCGACCTGGCCTGATCGGCGCTTCACGCTGAAGAAGCCGGCCTCGCGCCGGCTTTTTTTCTTTGCCCGGCGGATCGCCCGGGCGCGCGCTTTGCGTTTTTCGCGGGACGGTAATAGTCTTTGCGGATTTCTTTCAAACGCCGTTACGCACACAGAGGAACTTCTTGACCCCGCCCGCACATCGCAACGCGCCGCCAGGATTGCGAGCCTGGCTCGACCAGCAGGATTCCGCGCGTGAGCCTTCGGTGCGGGATGTGAAGATCGACGGCGTGCGGTGCATCGTCAAACGCCGCCGCCCCAGCCTGGCGCGCGGCGCGGGCTATGTGCTGCGCTACCTGCGCGCGCTGGCGCTGGGCGTGGGCTGCAAGCTCGCGCTGGGCGAATTCCCGCGCCCGGGCGTGCTGCTGCGCAACGGCCTGGCGCACGAGGCCGAAGCGGCTGGCCCGGCTGCTGGAGGCCGGCTGCCGCGTCCCGGAAGTGTGGTGGCAGCAGCGCAACCTGCTGGTGCTCGAATTCGTGGGCGACGACCTGGCCGATCTCATCCGCAACGGCGAGGAGGCCGAGCGCGAGGCCCTGGCCCGCGCGGCGGCCGCCGACCTCGCCGCCTTCCACCTGCGCGGGCTGTGGCACGGCGGCGCGCAGATCCGCAACGTCACCCTGCGCGACGGCGAGCTGTGGCGCATCGATTTCGAGGAAAACATCGGATCGGCGCTGTCGCGGCCGCTGGCCCAGGCATACGACCTGTTCCAGCTGCTGGCCTCGCTGGCGTCCCTGCGGGCCCTGCCCGACGACAGCGCGCGCGCCCTGGGTAAACTGGCGCTTGAAGTCTATTTCGAACACAATCCCGATCCGGCGTTGCGCAGCCGTCTCAGACGCATGGCGCGCCTGGTCGCTGTCGCGGCGTCGGCGCTGCGGCCCGTCGTGGGCCGCGTGCGTTCTCGCGATATCCAGGGTTTTTTCCGGCTCGCGGACATCCTGCGGCCCTTATTGACGAAGCCATGACCACTCCTGCCGATCCCCAGCTCGAATACCTGCGCGTTCCTCCTCATTCGATCGAAGCGGAACAGTCGGTCCTCGGTGGACTGCTGCTCGACAACGCCGCCTGGGACCGTATCGCCGACGTGCTGGTCGAAGAAGACTTCTACCGGCACGACCACCGCCTGATCTGGCACCACATCGCCCGCCTGATCGGGCTGGCGCGGCCCGCCGACGTCATTACCGTCAATGAATCGCTGGTCAGCGCCGGCAAGGCCGAAGAGGCCGGCGGCCTGGCCTATCTGAATGCGCTGGCGCACAACACGCCCTCGGCCGCCAACATCCGCCGCTATGGCGAGATCGTGCGCGAGCGCGCCATGCTGCGCAAGCTGGTGTCCATCGCCGACGAGATCTCCGCCGCGGCCATGAATCCGCAGGGCAAGGAAGCCCGCCAGCTGCTGGACGAAGCCGAATCCAAGGTGTTCCAGATCGCCCAGGAGGGCGCGCGCGGCTCGGCCGGCTTCCAGGAGATCCAGCCCCTGCTCACCCAGGTGGTGGAGCGCATCGACGAGCTTTACCACCGCGAAGGCAATTCCGACGTGACCGGCGTGCCCACGGGCTTCACCGACCTCGACAAGATGACCTCGGGCCTGCAGGGCGGCGACCTCATCATCGTGGCGGGCCGTCCCTCCATGGGCAAGACCTCGTTCTCCATGAACATCGGCGAGCACGTGGCCATCGAGCAGGGCCTGCCCGTGGCGGTTTTTTCCATGGAAATGGGGGCGGTGCAACTCGCCATGCGCATGCTGGGTTCGGTCGGCCTGCTCGACCAGCACCGCATGCGCACCGGCAAGCTGATCGCCGAAGACTGGCCGCGCGTGACGCACGCCGTGCAGCTCATGCAGGACGCGCAGGTCTACATCGACGAAACGCCCGCGCTCAGCCCCATGGAAGTGCGCGCCCGCGCCCGGCGCCTGGCGCGCCAGTGCGGCCAGCTCGGGCTCATCATCATCGACTACCTGCAGCTCATGTCGGGCAACGGTTCGGGCGAGAACCGCGCCACCGAAGTGTCGGAGATCAGCCGCTCGCTCAAGGGTCTCGCCAAGGAACTGAACTGCCCTCTGATCGCGCTTTCGCAGCTCAACCGCAGCCTGGAACAGCGCCCCAACAAGCGGCCCGTGATGAGCGACCTGCGCGAATCGGGCGCCATCGAGCAGGATGCCGACGTGATCCTGTTCATCTACCGCGACGAGGTGTACAACCCCGATTCGCCGGACAAGGGCACCGCCGAGATCATCATCGGCAAGCAGCGCAACGGCCCCATCGGCACGGTGCGCCTGACCTTCCAGGGCTCCAGCACCCGCTTCCTGAACTTCACCGCCGCGCCGCAGTACTGAGCCCGCCGGGCGGCCCCGGGCGGGGCCGCGCGCGCCGCGTCAGTGCGCGTGCTCCGGGCGCTGCGCGAAGCGCCCGGCCAGCACGCCGCAGACCATGAGCTGGATCTGGTGGAACAGCATCAGCGGCAGCACGATGGCGCCCACCGCATGGCCCGCGAACAGCACCTGCGCCATGGGTATGCCGCTGGCCAGGCTCTTCTTGGAACCGCAGAAGAGCAGGGTGATGCGGTCTTCCACGTTGAACCCCAGTACCTTGCCCGCCAGCGCCGACAGTCCCAGCGCCAGGGCGAGGATCACGATGCAGCAGGCCACCAGGCCGGCCAGGGCGGGAATCGGCGTGTTGTGCCACAAGCCTTCGTTGATGGCTTCCGAGAATGCCGTGTACACCACCAGCAGGATGGAGCCCTGGTCGACGATCTTGAGCATGGCCTTGCGCCGGTGCACCCAGGCGCCGATCCAGCGGCGCATGAACTGGCCCAGCACGAAGGGCAGCAGCAGCTGCAGCATGATCTTGCCCACCGCGTCGAAGGAAATCGGCGCGCTGCCGGCATTGGCCACCACCGTGCCCACCAGCAGCGGCGTGACGAAAATGCCGAGCAGGCTCGACGCCGAGGCGCTGCACACCGCCGCCGGGACGTTGCCGCGCGCCATCGACGTGAAGGCGATCGCCGATTGCACCGTCGCCGGCAGGCAGCACAGGAACAGGACGCCCAGGTACAGCCCGGGCGTGACCAGCGGTTCGAGCACCGGCTTGAGCGCCAGCCCCAGCGCCGGGAACATGAGAAAGGTGGCCGAGAAAATCGTCAGGTGCAGCCGCCAGTGCGTCAGACCCGCGATAACGGCCTCGCGCGACAGGCGCGCGCCGTGCAGGAAGAACAGCAGCCCCACCGCGACGTTGGTGATCCAGCTGAACACCCGCACGCCCTGTCCGTGGGCGGGCAGGATGCTGGCGATGATGACGGTGCAGACGAGATAGAGCGTGAAGCGGTCGGGCAGGAGGCGGGCGAGGCGTTGCATGGACAGGAGAAGGGCGAAATGAAAAGGCGCGCCGCGGCACGGCGCGCCGGAAACCGGGGCGTATTGTAGTCGCTGCGGCTCCGGGCCCGCCCCGCCTTGTCCCCCGGCTCTAGGCGGGCGTCATGGCCAGCGCGAGATCGAAGGCGGCGATGAGCGAGGCCGGGTCGGCCACGCTCTTGCCCGCGATGTCGAAGGCGGTGCCGTGGTCCACGCTGGTGCGCACGAAGGGCAGGCCGACGGTGACGTTCACGCCGTGGTCCAGGCCCAGGTACTTGACCGGGATGAGGCCCTGGTCGTGGTACTGCGCAACCACGATGTCGAATTCGCCGCGGCGGGCGCGCATGAACACCGTGTCGCCCGGCCACGGGCCGCTGGCGTCCAGCCCCTCTGCGCGCGCGCGCGCGCGACGGCCGGGGCGATGATGTCCATGTCTTCGCGGCCGAACTTGCCGCCTTCGCCCGCATGCGGATTCAGGCCCGCCACCGCCACGCGCGGCCGCACGATGCCCATCTGCCGACAGGCGCGGTCGGCCAGGCGCATGGCCGTCAGTTCGGCCTCGGGGGTGATGCGCGCCATGACGTCGGCCAGCGCCACGTGGATGGTCACCAGCAGCACGCGCAGCTCGTCGTTGGCCAGCATCATCGCGAAATCGCGTGTGCCGGTGCGGTCGGCCAGGATTTCGGTGTGCCCGGGGTAGTCGACGCCCGCCTCGTGCATGGATTTCTTGTTGAGCGGCGCGGTCACGATGGCCCGGATCCGCCCCGCGGCGGCGTCGTCGATGGCGGCGCAGACGTAGTCGTAGGCGCCCCGGCCCGCGGCCGCGCTGATTCTTCCCATGGGCAGGTCGCCGGCAGCGCCGGCCCGCAGGCGATCACCTCGAGGCTGCCGGCCCGGCAGCGGGCCTGGCCCACGTTGGCGATTTCGGCGATTTCCAGCCGTGCGCCCAGGGTTTCGGCGGCGCGGCGCAGCGCGCCCGCGTCTCCATACACTACGCACGGGGCTTGCAGGCCCTGGGCGTAGGCCTTGACGACGATTTCGGGGCCGATGCCGGCGGCATCGCCCATGGTGATGCCCACAGGCAGGGAAGAGGTCACGATACGGGACGGCTACAGAGAGAAAGCCCGCCGCGCCGCGCCGCCGGCCGCCGCCACCATCTCGGGAGTGAAGCCNCGCAGTCCGGCCGGCCCGGCGGCCGCGCGCCAGCCCAGCCAGCGATGCCTCATGTGGAACACCGCCCCGCTTGCACGCAGGCGCGCCAGCCATGCCCGCAGCAGCGGAGCCGCTTTCATTTCGCGCGGAAACACGCGGCCGGACGAACCCACGAAAGTGTCGATGCCCAGGCCGTGGGACCACGCGCGCACGTCGGCCGCGCCGAAGGCTTCGAGCCAGGGCGCGATCCGGGGCGCGCGGTTTCCGTACCGCGAGAGAAAGGGCGCGGCCGGCTCGCTGTGCGTCAGGTTCAGGCCTCCCCGCCCGGCCAGGAGAAATTTGCGCCCCGCCGACGGCATGGCGTCGTAGACCTCGACCCGCAAGCCCTGTTCCAGCAGGGTTTGCGCGGCCATCAGGCCGGCGGGGGCCCGCCCCCACGACCGCCACGCGGCGGCCGGCCGGGCTCATGGGTGGCCCGCCGGCGGCGGGACGACGAAAGAAGGCATGGAGCGTAGACTCGATAAGAAACGAAGGCGGCCGTCCGCGGGCACGGGCCGGCGGGGCCGCATTGTCTCACAGGCCGCGCGGCGCCCCCTGGGCAATCCCTGAGCAGCGCCCACAAGTCATTGTTTCAAAACAGGGTTTTGAGTATGCGCAACGGCTGTCCCAAGGTTTGTCCACAGCTGCTGTGGGCAACCGGGTCAACGCCGGTCGGCCGCCTGCATCGGGCCCTGCCAGGGCTCGGCATCGAGCTGCAGGCGCAATTCCTGGTAAGCGCCATCCACGGCGACGGAGCCCAGCAGCCCGCCCTGCAGCGCCTGGCCCAGCGCGCGCCGGCACAGCGTTTCGGGGTCGTCGGCCAGGGACTGGAACACGCCGTCGGGCACGCGCAGGCGCAGCAGCGCGTGCGGATCGCCGTGCTCGGCCGGGCGGCCGATATGGACATGGGCCGGATAGCCATGGGGGCACCAGAGCGCCACGTGGTAGCGGCCCTGCGCGCCGGTATCGGCGACGTAGCCGGGATGATCGTATTTCGCGGTACCCATGGACTCTCCTCTCAGACGGCCAGCGCGAGCCGCGGGCCGAGCCTCATGGTAGCGCAGGCGCAGCGGATCAGCGATCCCCGCCGGCCCGCCGGAAGACTCCGCCGGAGCGGCCATGAAGAGATGCCGGGGCCGGGCCCGCGGGCGTCGCGGGATCCCGGGCGCGCCAATCCGGGGCAGGCAGGAGAACAGGCCGTCCGGGGCGCCGCCGAACAGCGGGATCGAGCCCGCGCCGGCCGCGGCCAGGGCGAAGAAGCCCCCGCCATGGTCACGTTCTTCAGCAATTCGGTGACATTGCCCCGATGGGCGTCGCAGCCCGCGACGAGGCACCATAGCCCCGGCAGGACGCTTGCCGTGCCGGCCGCTGGCCATGTCCGCGATAGAGTAGCCGGCAACCCCGCCGCGCGATATCGCACGGCGTGGCGCCCCCGGAACGCCGAAGGCGCAGCGGCTATGAGGCAATGCTGGGAATGGCCGGCGATGGCCGGATGCCATTGGGGAGAATCCGGCCGACGCCGGCGATGCGCAAACCGGCGTGGTGCTTTGGGAAGAGAAGAAGGCGCCGTGGACACGGCGCCTGGAAGATGGTTGCGGGGGCAGGATTTGAACCTACGACCTTCGGGTTATGAGCCCGACGAGCTGCCAGACTGCTCCACCCCGCGTCTGATGTGTGAATCATACATCATTTTGAAATCTTGTGCATTGCACCGAACCGTTCGCGCCATGCCTGCGCCGCACGGCGGCGCAGGAAATCGCGTAGCCGGACGCCGAGGCGGACCAGCGGCGCGCCGGGCACGACGCAGACCAGTTCGGCCCGCGTCAGCGCGGTTACGGCGGCCAGGCCGCCATATGCCAGCACGTGGGATTCGCCGGCGTTCAGGCGTACGGCCCAGGCATATCCGGGATACGCGGGCGATTCGCGCGCGTGCGCGGGCTCCGAGACGTCTACGCTGCCCTCCAGGCAGATCACGCAGGCGCCCGGCCCCAGCAGGAGTTGCAGGCTGGCGCCCCGCGGGATTTCGAAAGGCCGCCCAGCGGCGGCCCGGGATATGGTCGGCATGGCCTGCTCCTTGGTTCAGGACTCCAGGCTACGCACTTGCTGTCATGCGCAACAGCCACACAATCCCGGTTTCTGTACCGTATCAGGCACTATCCGCATATCCTGTTATGGTGTACTTTCCGCCGAACTGTGTCTGGCCCCTCTTCCCCCAGGAACGCATGATCGACACATGGACCCGCAACCGCTCTACCTACGCCTGGCCAATCACTACCGTCGCGCCATCCAGAGCGGCGTACTCGCGCCCCAGCAGCGCATGCCTTCGGTGCGGGCGCTGGTGCGCACCCATCGGGTCAGCCTGTCGACGGCGCTGCAGGCCTGCCGCCAGCTCGAAGACGACGGGCTGATCGAAGCCCGGCCCCGCTCCGGTTATTTCGTGCTGCCGGCGCGCAAGCGCAGCATGCCGCCGGTGCCCGAACCCGACATCCGCCAGACGCTGGGCGCCGCCCAGTACGTGGGCATCCATGACCGCGTGTCGGATTTCGTGGCCAAGTGCGAAGCGCATCCGGTCAGCGCGAATTTCGCGCTGGCCGCGGCCACGCCCGACGCCTATCCGGCCGAGGCGCTGCGGCAGGCCATGAGCCGCGCGCTGCGCCGGGAGCCCGAAGTGCTCGTGAGCCGCGTGCCGGCCCAGGGCCACCCGGCGCTGCGCGCGTCCTGGCGCGGCGCGCACTGGAAAACGGCATCAACGCGGTGCCGGACGACGTCATCGTCACTCACGGCTGTATCGAGGCGCTGAACCTGGCGCTGCGCGCCGTGGCCCGGCCGGGAGACACCATCGCGGTCGAGTCGCCCACCTACTTCGGCCTGCTGCAGATCCTGGAAAGCCTGGGCATGCGCGCCCTGGAAATTCCCACCAGCCCCCAGCACGGCCTGTCCATCGAGGCGCTGGACCTGGCTTTCCAGACGCACGGCAACATCCGCGCCGTGGTCACGGTGCCCAACTTCCAGAATCCGCTGGGTTGCGTCATGCCGGACGCCGAAAAGGCCCGGCTGGTGGCGCTGTGCGAGCGGCAGCAGGTGCCTCTCATCGAGGACGACACCTACGGCGCGCTGACCGACGACGATGTGCCGCTGGCGGCGGCCAAATCCTGGGACCGCACGGGCAACGTCATCTACTGCGCCTCCATGCACAAGACGCTGGCGCCCGGCATGCGGCTGGGCTGGCTGCTGGGCGGGCGCTGGAAGGCGCGCATCGCCATGCTGAAGTTCGCGCAGAGCCGGCCCAACGAGCCTCTGGCGCAGATCGCCGTGGCCGACTTCATGGGCACGCGCGCCTACGACCGGCACCTGGCTCGCCTGCGCCGGACGCTGAAGGCGCAGCGCGAACAGACCGCCGAGGCCATCGCGGCGCATTTCCCCGCCGGCACGCGCCTGAGTCTGCCGCGCGGCGGCATGCTGCTGTGGGTCGAGCTGCCTCACGGCCGCGACGGCGCCGACGTGTTCGAAGCCGCGTTGCGCCAGGGCATCCGGGTCGCGCCGGGGGCCATGTTCTCCAACGGCCCGCGCTACGACCACTTCCTGCGCATCAGCTGCGGCGAACGCCACACCCCCGAGGCCGCGCTCGCCCTGAAGACGCTCGGCCGCATCGTGGAAGGCCGGCCATGAACGCCCCGCTTGACCGGTTCATCGATGCCTACGGTCTCTGGGCCGTCTTCGGCGGCACCCTGCTCGAAGGCGAAAGCGTGGTGGTCTTCTCGGGCTTCCTGGCGCACCAGGGCCTGCTGCGCCTGCCCTATGTGATGCTGTGTGCGTTCGCCGGTTCTTTCCTGGCCGACCAGGCGCTCTTTCACCTGGGCCGCCGCTGGCGGAACCACCGCTACGTGCGGCGCGCCCGCGAAAAACCGGCTTTCGGACGCGCGCTCGCGCTGATCGACCGCTATCCGCACGGCTTCATCCTGTCGCTGCGGTTCCTGTATGGGCTGCGCACCGTGGGACCGATCGCGCTGGGAGTCTCGCGGGTGCCGGCCGGGCGCTACCTGGCGCTCAATGCGCTGGCCGCCGCGATCTGGGCCGTGTGCTTCAGCCTGCTGGGCTACGCCTTCGGACAGACCATAGAAACCCTGCTCGGCCGCCTGCACGGCGTGGAAACCAAGCTCGCCGTGGCCGCCGGGCTGGGCGGGGCGATCTGGCTCGGATACTGGCTGTTTGCGCGGCGCCGCCGCTGAGGAACCGGCGGGTCAGACCACCAGCCTGCCGCTGGCCCGCAGCACGTGGCGGCGCCGGGCATTGCGGTACCAGCGCCCCAGCAGGGGCAGAAAAGCCAGCCGGCGCAAGACCGGATGGCGCTGGTCGAAATCGTGCCAGGCCTTGAACCCGTGGCCCAGGCGATCCCAGCTTTCGCGCGCCTCCGGCGTCAGCTTGCCCGGATCGAACGACGCCAGCTTCGCCGCTTCCGACACGCGCCGCCCCGGCCCGACGCCCCTTTCCGATCGATACTGATTCCGCATAGGGGGCGCATATTAACGCGCAACGCGCGCCCCGTGGCGCTTCGCGCCCGGCGCCTTATTTGAGCGCGGCCAGCACGAGATCGCGCACGCTTTCGAAGCCCGCCACGTACTGCGGGTTTTCCGAACGGGCAAGCAGGTCGGAGTAGTTCTGCTCGAGCTGGGCCTCGATGGCCTCGCGCAGGCCCGGCGAGTTGCGGGCCACGCGCAGCATGGACGACAAGACCGCGTTAAGCGCATCGATGCGTCCGCCCTGGTGAGAAATGGTGTGCACGATAACGGCAATCTGTTCCTGGGTATCCATAAGAGCCTCCTGGCAATCTCGTCGCCGCGCATCCTAGCATGGCGCATTTCCGGGTTGGCAGGGTCCGCCGGGCGCGCTAGCATGGAATCGCCGTGCGCGGAAACGGCGCCGCCGGATTGCCGCCACCCACCGGAGAGCGTCCATGAAAACCCTCCGCAATTATGTTCCGCCCGACGCCCGCGCGCTGCAAAGCCTGCAGGCGCGCCTGGGCTACAGCGATGCGCGCATGGGCGAGCTGGCCGGCCTCGACGAGGCCACGCCCTGGCCCAGCTACACGGGCGGCCCCGAACCGCGCGCGCTGGGGCGCCAGCGCCTCTTCTATCTGGCCGCGCGGCTTTCGCTCGACGAAACCCAATGGCAGCGCGTGCTGCAGGCCATGCGCGACATCGGCGCCCGCTTCGACTATGACGACCCCGGCCAGGCCGCCGCCGACGCGCCGGCTCCCGCCCCCACGCCCGACGAAGACCGCCAGTTCGGCATCCTGCTGGTCAGCCGCAACGGCGCGTTCCACGAAATGGAGCAATTGCGCGAGTTCGCCCACTGGGCGCACGAATTCGGGGTGGACCGGCACGTGCACAGCGCCTTCTACGACAGCGACATCGACCTCTGCCGCTTCGTGCTGGCCGACGCGCCCGGGCTGGACGAAGCCAGCCGGGACCGGGTCTTCGACGCGGCCTTCAAGACCATCACGCGCTTCGAATTCGACGGCCGCATCTACCGGGGCGGCATCCCGCCGGAATCCGACGGGTAGGGGCCCTGCCCCTTGCCCGCTGCCCGCCGCGCGAGCCTCCTCGAAGGGGCGGCGCGCATTGACGCGGGCGGGCGCGGCCTGTACCTTCGGCCATCGGCACGGACAGGCCCATATCGCCCATGAACGAAAGACTGGACGCCATCGACCGCAAGCTCCTGAGCCTGCTGCAGGCCAATGCCCGCGAGCCGGCGGCCATCCTGGCGCGCAAGCTGGGACTGGCGCGCAGCACGGTGGTGGCGCGCATCGCCCGGCTGGAGCGCGAGCACGTGGTGGCGGGCTATGGCGTGCGCCTGGGCCGCCGCCTCGAGGACGCGGCCGTCCGCGCGTACTGTTTCATCAGCGTGCTGCCCAAGATGCCCGCGGCGGTCATCCGGGAGCTGGAGAAGATGCCCGAGGTGGAAGAAGTGTCGTCGGTGAGCGGCCCATACGACTACCTGATCTTCCTGCGCTGCGAGACGCACGAACAGCTGGATGCGCTGCTGGACCGCATCGGCCTGATCGACGGCGTCAAGCAGACGCAGACCTCCATCGTGCTGAGCCGCAAGATCGATCGCCGCGGCGCCGTGAACGCCGCTTAGGGGGCGCCGACGCGGCTTGGGATCCGGCGTTTTGCGGCGGGCCGGCAGCGTGTTGTAATTCTGCCCGTGAACGTTTCTGGATTTCCCATGATCGCCCGACTCGCCCCCGTTTTCGTCGTCTTCGCGCTGGCCGGCTGCGCCAGCATGAGCAGCGTCACCGCCGTGAACAAGGACCGTTATCAGGTCACGCACAGCTCGGGCGCGGAGTGGATGACCTGGGTCGAACTCAAGAACCAGGCCCTGAAACGCGCCGAGCAGTACTGCCAGGAAGACGGCCGCAAGCTGGTCAAGCCCGAGATCACCTCCAATCACGCCACCGGCCTCACACCCAAGCGCGCCACCGTCACGTTCCAGTGCGAAGCGGTGCAGCCGCCCAAGCAGCCGGCATCCTGACCGCCGCGCGGTGTAGCATAGCCCTGTCCGCCCGGCGCGATGGCGCGCCGGGTTTTTCCGGCCGCGGGCNCCCGCAGGGCGAGCGCGCCGTGCAGGCCGACGCGGTAGTGCTGGCGCTGGGCGGCGGAAGCTGGGCGCGCCTGGGGTCGGACGGGGGCCTGGGTGCCTGAGCTGCGGGACAGGGGCATCGACGTCGCGCCGCTGCGGGCTGCCAATTGCGGCTTCGACGCGGACTGGTCGGCGCATTTCCGCCAGCGGCATGCGGGCCAGCCGGTGAAGACCGTGGCGCTGGCCTGCGGTTCCGGCCCGGCCCGCCAGGGCGAATTCGTCGTGACCGAAGCGGGGGTGGAAGGCAGCCTGGTCTATACGTGCGCCGCGGCGCTGCGCGACGAGATCGAGGCGCGGGGCAGCGCCATCGCATGGCTGGACCTGGCTCCCGATTGGAGCCAGGAAAGGGTGACCGCGGCGTTGACGCATCCGCGCGGCGCGCGCTCCATGTCCAGCCATTTGCAGAGCCGTCTCGGCATCGCGGGGGTGAAGGCGGGGCTGTTGCGCGAGTGCGTCCCGGCGGAGGACTTCCGCGATCCGGCGTGGCTGGCGCTGCGCATCAAGGCGCTGCCCTTGCGCCTGCTGCGGCCCCGGCCCATGGACGAGGCCATCAGCACGGCGGGGGGCGTGAGGTTCGAGGCGCTGGACGAGGGGCAGATGCTGCGCCAGGCCCCGGGCGTATTCTGCGCGGGCGAAATGTTGGATTGGGAGGCGCCCACCGGCGGCTATCTGCTTACCGCCTGCCTGGCCAGCGGCCGCGCCGCGGCGCGCGGCGTGCTGGCCTACCTGGGCGGCCGGCCCTGAAGGCCCGGCTTCAGGAGCGCGATTGCAGCAGGGGCGCGGCGGGCCGCGGCGCGCGCGGAGCCAGGTCGTTCACCACGTGCCCGACCACGGGCGCGCCGCCTTCGGGCTGCGTGACGATGCCGATGACGCGGGTGACGGCGCTGGCGGGGACGTCCGTGCCGTGCGCGGGATCTTCCACCAATTGCCAGATGGGCGCTTCGGCCAGCTCGTCGGCGCGCCCCGCGGGCGACAGACAGCTACGTGCGAACAGGGACCAGTCCGAAGCGCTGCACGGCAGGCCGTGCTCCGTCGCCAGACGGGCGAGGGCGGACGGCGCGTCGGGCTGGCTGGCCGCGTGCTGGGCGGCGGCGCCCAGCGTCACATCCAGCGACAGCAGGCGCAGAAACTCCACGACGTTGTCTGTGTTCATACGGCGATTCCTCCTTTGGTGGCCGCCCGATTCGGATCCTGGCGCGCGCGCCGGATCAGTTGCTTTTGGGGCCCAGCATGGACATCAGCGATTTTTTCAACCGGGGCGAAAAAATGGGCACGGTGTGCGACGCGCCGCTGCGGTCCACGGCTTCCCGGAGTTCGATGGACGCTCCCTGGAAGGCTTCCGGCGCCGCGCCGATGCCGTTGTAGCGCGCCAGCAGTTCGTCCACCTGGCGCTGCGCCTGGTCCAGCGAGCCGGCGTTGGCCAGGCGGCCGGCGGCGTGCGATTCCAGGATGCGGTGCAGGTCGTCGACGAACAGCGCGAGCGCGTTGCGGCCGCGGCACTGCGGCTGTTCCCAGCCCCAGGGCGCGGGCGCGGCGGCGCCGGCTGTCATAGCGGGTTTCTTGGTCATTTGCGCATGCTAAAGCATTGCCGCCAAATACGCGACAGCCGGAAAGACGGAGGCGCCGCGGCGGTGTTACGCGGGCGCCTGCTTTGCGTTATGCTGGCCCTGGTTTCCCAGCCCTGAAAGGAGATGGTCATGAAGAACAAAGTCTTTCTCGTCATGCTGCTTTCGATTGCCGCGCTTTCGGCGGGGTGCAACACGGTGGCGCGGCGCCGGCAAGGACATCCAGCGGGGCGGTGAAAAGATCGAGGGCGCCGCGACCAAATAGCGTCGCGCTTTGGCTCAGGCGTCTTTGCAAGGCCATGCGCGGAATGCGGCCGCATTCCGCGCATGGCCTTTTTGTTCCGGGCCGCCGCGGGCCGGGATCGCTTTCCTTCCTCCGCTGCTCTGGCTGGCATAATGCCGGGGTTTCGAATGTTCGATGCGGGTAAATGATGCGCAAGTCTGTATGGGCGGGCATGGCGGCGGCGGTGCTGCTGGCCGGCTGCGCCAGCACCGGGGTCTACGAATCCGATTCGGTGTTGAAACAATCCTTCAATGTGGCCACCAACTACGAGGCCGCGTTCCGCCGGGCGGGCGAGTACGTGCGCGCCTGCCACCAGAACGTGCAGCATCCCTACGGGGCGGCTTACGCCTGGCGCCACAGCGAGGGCAAGGAAGGCGCGCCCAACGAGATACAGGTCTACAAGGTGGGCGAGCCGGCCAAGGTGCTGGAACTGATCGCGACCGAAGCCGACGGCCCGGCGACGTCCAAGGTGACGGTCACCGTGCTGAACGAAGGGCGGTGGGACGCGGCCGAGATCGAAGCCGCGCGCCGTTCCATCCAGACCGCGACGCCGGTCTGCCGCGGGTCCTGACGTGCGGCCGCAGCGCATGAGCGACGCGCCGCTGCTGCTCCTGGGCAGCGGGCTGCGCATGGCGGCCTGGCTGAATGCCGGCGCGGCCCTGTTGCTGGTGAGCTTCTCGCTGGGCATCGTGGGCGGCGACGTGGCCGCGCCCGACCTGCTGCTGCCGGTGATCATGTGCCTCGCGGGCCTGGCCGCTGCCTGCATGGGCCTGGTCTTCGGCGCCGTGGCCGGGCTGGTGATGTCGCGCACGGGAGACGCCATCTCGCGCCGCCACTGGCCCGCGCATCTCATGGCCATGCTGTGCCTCCTGGCTTCGGCGGGCGGTTTCGCCGCGGGATGCTGGCTGGCGGCCAGCGCGGCGGCGGTGGACGGCCCCCAGATGAGCGCGATCGCGCTGTCCTAAGCCGGGAATACGAATCGGGGGTAAACCCCTGTACGCAAAAGTGTTGGACTTGCACTTGCGTTGGGAATAATATGCGCAGTGCGTATATAAACTACTCCTTTCGGGGTCCGCCATGACCATCTCCCAGCAAGCCTTCCTGCGCGACGCGATGCGCCGCCTGAATCTCACCCGCGACGTGTTCGCCTCCCGCATCGGCGTGAAGCGCCGGGCCCTGGATACCTGGCTGCTGCCCGAGGGGTCGCAGGAGTTCCGGGCCATGCCCGAAGTGGTGCAGCGCTTCGTGAGCGAAATCGTGCAGAACGGGGTGCTGCTGGAGAAGTACACGCAGAGCGTCAAGGAAGGCCCGTTGCGCGACCGCATCTCGGTCGAGGGCAAGCCGCAGCTCCTCTCGGTGGACCAGTTCACCCGCGAATCGGTCGAGGACCTGTTCCGCGTCGCCGACATGATGCAGCCCATCGCCCGCCGCCAGAAAGTCTCGCGCGTGCTCGAAGGCGCGGTGCTCGGCAACCTGTTCTTCGAGGCCAGCACCCGCACCCGCGTGAGTTTCGGCGCGGCCTTCTGCCGGCTGGGCGGTTCGGTCTGCGACACCACGGGCTTCACCTTCTCGTCCATGGCCAAGGGCGAGTCCATCTATGACACCAGCCGCGTCATGAGCGGCTACGTGGACGCCATGGTGATCCGCCATCCCGAGCAGGGCTCGGTGGCGGAATTCGCGCGCGCGACCAACATCCCCGTGGTCAATGGCGGCGACGGTCCCGGCGAGCACCCCAGCCAGGCCCTGCTGGACCTGTACACCATCCTCACCGAGTTCTCGCGCCTGGGCAAGCTGCTCGACGGTGCGCACATCGCCATGGTGGGCGACCTCAAGTACGGCCGCACCGTGCATTCGCTCATCAAGCTGCTGGCGCTCTACAAGAACGTGAAGTTCACGCTGGTGTCGCCCAAGGGCCTGGAAATGCCCGCCTACATCATCGAGCAGGCCAGCCGCAACGGCAACATCATCGAGCAGAAGAGCTCGCTGGCCGAGGGCCTGTCGGGCGCCGACGTGATCTACGCGACGCGCGTGCAGAAAGAGCGCTTCGCCAACGAGGAAAGCGAGGGCTACACGCCCGATTTCCAGATCAACCGCGCCATCATCGACGCCTACTGCGGCCCCGACACCATCGTCATGCACCCGCTGCCGCGCGACAGCCGGCCGGGCGCGAACGACCTGAGCGTGGACCTGAACCACGATCCGCGCCTGGCGATCTTCCGCCAGACCGACAACGGCATTCCCATTCGCATGGCGATCTTCGCCGTGCTGCTCGGCGTGGAAGGACTGGTGCAGCACTCGATGCGCGACGTCACGTGGCGCCACCCCTCCCACATCGGCCCGGACGATTCGGCGTTCCACGGCCTGGAGTAAGCGTATCCGCCGGCATGCGCCGGCCCAGCGGCGGGCGCATGCTTCGCGAATTCAGGGATAATCGGCCAACTTCAGAGTTTCGGGATGCGGCGCGCCTCTACGTGGAGCGCGCCGTGACCGCGCCGCTTCCATGTCCTCCAGCTGCTCCAGCTCCGATTCTTCTTTTCGCCCGTCTGCGCCGGCCTGCTACGAAAGCGCCTCGCGGGCGCAGGCATGGGTTGCCGTCTACCAGTCCGTGGATGCCTGCACGCGCGGGCAGGTGGCCGCGGTGGTGGCCGACAGCGCCGGCGATCTCGTCAGCGCGTTCTACTCCACCTTGCTTGCCGATCCCGAGGCCGGTCCGCGCCTGTCCCACGACATCGTCGCCACCCGGCTGCACGGCGCCATGCAGGGCTGGCTCAAGAGTCTGCTGTGCGTGCGCGAGCAGGGCGACATCGAAGCCCTGCTGGTCACGCAGAAGAAAGTGGGCGAAGTGCATGCGCGGGTGCACATACCCATCCATCTGGTCATGGCCGGCGCCCGCATCCTCAAGAACGAGATCGCGGCGCGGCTGCGCGACAGCGGCCTGGATGGCGCGTCCGCGTCGCGCGCCACGCAATACGTCTGCAACCTGTTCGACCTGGCCCTGGAGCAGATGAGCCGCGCCTTCATGCGCGATGTCAACCGCGGCGCCCGCAATGACGAGGCCTACCGCCTGTTCGCGCTGGGCCAGAATATCGCGACCGAGCGGGAACGCCAGCGCGCGGCCCTGCTGGAATGGAGCCAGGCCGTGCTGATCGGGCTGCACTACCGGGAGCCGGACCAGGTGCTGCCGCGGTTGTCCGGCTCGGAGTTCGGGTTGTGGCTGCAGCACAAGGGCGCCGTGCTGTTCGAGGGCGCGCCGGCGCTGGGCCAGATCGCGGACGCGGTGGCGCAACTGGACGGTGCGGTGCTGCCGCAGCTCATGCGCAGCGCGCGCGAGGGGCTGGACACGCTGCCCGCGCACATGCGCGAATTCCAGGAGCTGGTCGGCCGCATCAAGCATCTGCTCAACGGGCTGTTCGACTTGGTGGCCGAGCTGGAAAGCGGCAGCGATCCGCTCACCCACGTGCTCAACCGCCGCTTCCTGCCCTCGGTGATGGGGCGGGAGATCATGATCGCCACCCGCGAGCGCCGTCCGTTCTCGGTGCTGCTGCTGGACGTCGATCATTTCAAGGCGATCAACGACGCGCACGGCCATGGGGGCGGCGACCAGGTGCTGCGGCAATTCGCCGAGGTGGTGCATCAGTCGTGCCGGTCCAGCGATTTCGTGTTCCGCTACGGCGGCGAGGAGTTCCTGGTGGTGCTGGTGGACACGGACGCGCAGGCGGCCATGGTGGGCGGCGGAAAAGCTCCGCGCCGAGATACGCCGCCACGTCTTCCGCGTTGCCGAAGCGGGCGAACTGCGCGTCACGACCAGCATCGGCGTCGC
The DNA here is from genome assembly GCF_001270295.1 of Achromobacter sp. DMS1. NCBI lineage: Bacteria > Pseudomonadati > Pseudomonadota > Betaproteobacteria > Burkholderiales > Alcaligenaceae > Achromobacter > Achromobacter sp. DMS1. The sequence goes on from NZ_LHSJ01000065.1 coordinate 23,153, forward strand.
GTCGTTCGACGGCCACCCCGACTACGCCTATCTTATCGAGCGCGCCGACAGGGCGCTCTACCGCGCCAAGCGCGCCGGCCGCAACCGCGCCGAGGCGGCATGAGAAAGGCCGCCCCGCGGGAAGGCCGCCCCGCGACCAGGGCGGCCTTGCCGGGCAGGCGGTCCGGGCCGGGAGCGGCGTCAGACGCGTTTTTCCCCGCCCAGGGCTTCGACCAGCTCGGCCATCATCTTGGCCAGCTCGCCGGTCATGAGCATCATGTCGGAATCGAACTTCTCGTCGTCGTTCTGCGTGACCGTGTCGTTGCCTTCCTTCAGCACGTCCAGCGGCGCCACGCGCTTGATGTCCAGCCCTTCGGTCAGCACGAACGAGATGCGGTCGGCCCAGGTCATGGCCAGGCGGGTGCACTGCTTGCCTGACTGGATGTGGCGGCGCACGTCGTCCGGATCCAGCGTGTGCTTCACGTAGCGGATCGCGGCGCGGCTTTCGCCCGAGGCGCGCAGCTCGGTGTCCTGGTCGATGCTGAAGTTGGCCGGGGCTTCGTCTTCGGCCAGCCAGCCGGTCATGGCCGAGGCGGGAGACTGGGCGACGTAGAGATTCTCGAGCGGGAACGGATCCACGCACTTGGCCAGCAGGCCGATCACTTCGTCGGCCTTGGCCGAGGCGGCGGCGTCGATGACCAGCCAGTGATTCTGCGGATCGATCCAGACGCGGGTGTCGCGATACACGCTGAAGGCGCGCGGCAGCAGCTCGTCGGTGACGCGCTCCTTGATTTCCTTCATCTGCTTGCGGCCGGGCTTGTAGCCCTGCTGCTCCTCGATTTCCTGGGCGCGGGCCTTGGCGACCTGGTTCACCACCGTGGCGGGCAGCAGCTTCTTTTCCGCGCGCAGCGTAAGCAGGATCTGGCCGCCGACCACGTGCGCCAGGCCGCCATTTTCGCGCGGCGGCACCCAGCCCAGGCTCTGCATTTCGAGGTTGTTGCCGGCCTGGTAGGCGTGCCGGGCAAGCGTGTCTTCAAGCTGCTCGCCGGTAAGCGTCCACGGCGAGGAAAGGCGGTAGATCTTGAGATTCTTGAACCACATGGGCGTCGGCCAAAAGGAGAGATTCTATAACGATGCGGCGCCGGGCCGCAGCGGCCTGGCGCGCGGGCGCGACACGACACGTTCTGTCACTGACAGGCGCGGCCCGAATAGGGTAACGTCCGCCGCACCTGTCACGGAGTAGGAGCCAACAATGAAAATCTCGACCCTGATCGGCGCCGTGCTGATCGCGCTGGGCGTCGCCGCGCTGGCGTACAAGGGCTTTAACTACAAATCCGAGGAAACGGTGCTGCAGATCGGCTCGGTGAAGGCCACGGCCGAAACCGAGAAATCGGTGGCGATTCCGGGCTGGGCCGGCGTGGCGGCCATCGTGGCCGGCGTGCTGGTGATCGGCCTGGGCATGCGCCGCTGAAACGGGCCGGAGGTTTTCCGCTGGCGTCGGTTCCGGGCTCCGGGGCCGTGCGCCGCGCTTCGCCGCCTCCCGAGGGAGGCTTTTTTGCGCCGCGGCCGGGCGGCAAAAAAAAAGACGGCCCGGCTGTTGGGGCCGGGCCGCTACGGGAGCACGCAATACCGCGTCATAAAAGGCTCGCGGGGAACGCGGTATCGGTGTCAGAGGACCAGCCCTGCAATCGTCCGGCAGGGGGATCAGTAGCCGGTCGATATGGCGCAAGGCCGTAATCTGAGCTGCCAGTCTAGCCCTGGGGGTCTGACATCGTCCTGAATCCGGCGTCATGAAAAACGGGGCGGGCGTTGCGTCTTGCCCCGGGCCCGCCGCCATGCTCCGGAGGGCAAAAAAAAAAAGCTCCTCGCGGAGCTTTGGAAAGGCCGGGCGGGCGCAGCAGTCCCGCCCGGCGGGGGATGGCCTGTCAGGCGTTGATGTCGTTGTCCTTGGTTTCGCGCAGGAAGAGCGTGCCGATGACCAGGGTCATGACCGCGATGATGATCGGATACCACAGGCCGTCGTAGATATTGCCGGTGGCAGCCACCACGGCGAAGGCGACCGGGGGCAGGAAGCCGCCGAACCAGCCGTTGCCGATGTGATAGGGCAGGCTCATCGAGGTGTAGCGGATGCGGGTCGGGAACATTTCGACGAGCATCGCGGCGATGGGGCCGTACACCATGGTCACGTAGATGACCAGGATGGTCAGCAGCACCACCACCATGACCTGGTTGGTCTGGGCGGGATCGGCCTTGGCCGGATAGCCGTGGCTGCGGATGGCGGCCGTCAGGGCCTTGTCGAGCTCGGCGGCCTTGGCCTTGAACTCGGCAGGCGGCAGGCTCTTGCCGTCGAAGGAGGCGAACTCGTCATTGCCGATCTTCACCTTGGCCATCGCGCCGGCCGGCGCGGCCTCGTTCTTGTAGTTCACCGAGTTGCGGGCCATGAAGGACTTGACCACGTCGCAGGAGCTGGTGAAGGAGGCCGTGCCCACCGGGTTGAACTGGAAGGAGCAGGTCGCCGGATCGGCGATCACCGTGACCGGCGCCGAGGCCTGGGCCTTTTCCAGCGCGGGGTTGGCGAAGTGCGTCAGGCCCTGGAAAATCGGGAAGTACGTCACCGCGGCGATCAGGCAGCCCGCCATGATGATGGGCTTGCGGCCTATCTTGTCGGACAGCGCGCCGAAGATCACGAAGAACGGCGTGCCGATCAGCAGCGCCACCGCGATCATGATGTTGGCGGTGTTGGCATCGATCTTCAGCGTCTGCGTCAGGAAGAACAACGCGTAGAACTGGCCGGTGTACCAGACCACGGCCTGGCCGGCGGTCAGGCCGAGCAGCGCGAGCAGCACGACCTTCAGGTTGCGCCACTGGCCGAAGGACTCGGCGATGGGCGCCTTGGAGCCCTTGCCTTCTTCCTTCATGCGCTTGAAGGTGGGCGACTCGTTGAGCTGCATGCGGATCCACACCGAGATGCCCAGCAGCACCACGGAGATCAGGAACGGCACGCGCCAGCCCCAGGCCTTGAAGTCGTCTTCGCCCATGAACGAGCGCACGCCCAGGATCACCAGCAGCGACAGGAACAGGCCCAGCGTCGCGGTGGTCTGGATCCAGCTCGTATAGAAACCGCGGCGGCCATGCGGCGCATGCTCGGCCACGTAAGTGGCGGCCCCGCCGTATTCGCCGCCCAGCGCCAGGCCTTGCAGCAGGCGCAGGATGATCAGCACCGCCGGCGCGGTGATGCCGATGCTGGCGTAGCTGGGCAGCACGCCCACCAGGAAGGTGGACAGGCCCATGATGACGATGGTGACCAGGAACGTGTATTTGCGCCCGACCAGGTCGCCCAGGCGGCCGAACACCAGTGCGCCGAAGGGGCGCACGGCGAAGCCGGCGGCAAAGGCGAGCAGGGCGAAGATGAAGGCCGCCGTGGGGTTCACGCCCGAGAAGAAGTGCTGGGCGATGATGGCCGCGAGCGAGCCGTACAGGTAGAAGTCGTACCACTCGAACACCGTGCCCAGCGACGACGCAAAAATGACGCGGCGTTCATCCTTGGTCATGGGGCGCGGACCCGCGGATGGACCGCGGTCTGTCATGGTTGCTGTGCTCATGATGTCTCCTCGTTTTATGGCCGGCGCTCGTGCGCCGTGCTCTACCCTCCGCCGGCTGGACCGACATCGAGCTAACGGCAAGGTAGGGAACGAGGCTGACGAGGTTCTGACGAGAGACTTACCTGAATCTTAAATTTGAAACAAAATGTTATAACAGCGGGAGAAGCTAGGGATAATCCTTAGGGCCGCGCGAGGCTGCCGGCCCGGGCGGCGGGTCCGGCGCGTACGCGCCCCGGCGTTGCAGGCTATGCGTCCCAGGCGCCGGAAGCGGGCCGGTAGGGCGGGAAGGTGACGCGGATGCGCGTGCCCGGCAGGTCGGAGTGCGAGGTCGGGTGCGCGCTGATCTGCACGCTGGCCTGGTGCTTCTGCGCGATCTCGCGCACGATGGCGAGTCCCAGGCCGCTGCCGTCGGATTGCGTGCCCAGCACGCGGTAGAAGCGGTCGAACACGCGCTCGCGTTCTTCGGGCGGGATGCCCGGGCCGGAATCTTCCACGTCCAGCACGCCGCGTCCGTCCACCAGCGCCGCCCGGACGGTGATGTGGCCGCCGCGCGGCGTGTAGCGCAGCGCGTTGTCCACCAGATTGTTCAGCAGCTCGGCCAGCAGCAGCGGATTGCCGTTGATGAGCACGGGCGTGTCCGATCCCTCGAAGCCGAGGTCGGTATTGAGCGACAGGGCCATGGGCACCCAGTGCGAAGTCTGTTCGGACGCGACCGCGTTGAGGTCGGTTTCGGTCATGCCGATGGCGCTGGGGTTTTCGGCGCGCGCCAGCAGCAGGAGCTGGTTGACCAGGCGGGTGGCGCGTTCCGAGCCGGTGACGAGCTGGCGCAGGCTGGACTGCATTTCCTCGGGGCTGGCGTCGCGCAGGGCCAGTTCCGCCTGGGTGCGCAGCCCGGCCAGCGGCGTCTTCAGCTGATGCGCCGCGTCGGCGACGAAGCGCCGCTGGGCCTGCACGTTGGCCGACAGCCGGTCGAGCAGTTCGTTCATGGCGCTGACCAGCGGCGCGATCTCCGAGGGCGCGGCGCGCTCGTCGATGGGCGAGAGGTCGTCGGGGCGGCGCGCCCGCAGGCGCTGCTGCAGCGCATTGAGCGGCGCCACGCCGCGCGACAGGCCGAACCACACCAGCAGCACCGCGATGGGCAGCACCACGAACTGCGGAATGATGACGCCCTTGATGATGTCGTTGGCGAGCTGGGTGCGCTTCTCCACCGTCTCGGCCACGATCACCAGCGCGGGTTGCGTGTGGGGCAGGTTGAGGTCCACCCACGTGTAAGCCAGCCGGACGCCGAAGCCGCGCAGGGTGTCGTCTTCGTACTGGACCTCGTCCGGACGGGGCTGGCCGACACTGGCGGGCAGCGGCAGGGCGCGGTCGCCGCCCAGGTATTCGCCCCGGCTGCCCAGCACCAGCCAGAACACGCTGTCGGTCTCGTCCGCGCGCAGCACGTCGCGCGCCGCGTCCGTCATGCGCAGCACGGCGCGTCCGTCCTGGGCGTGCACCTGCCGCGTCAGCACGTGCAGGTTATTGGCCAGCGCCCGGTCGTAGGGCACGTTGGCGATGTTCTGCGCCACCACATAGGTAATGGCCACGCTCATGGGCCACAGCAGGAAGAGCGGCGCCAGCATCCAGTCGAGGATCTCGCCCAGCAGCGAGCGTTGCGGCGGGGCGAAGCTGGGCCCCTTGGCGCCGGCCCGCATGACGTCCAGCGCCTCCTGGTTCAGGGCTTCGGGCGGCTGCGCTTCAGTTCGCGAGGTAGGCGGCACCCTGGTCGCGCTCAAGACAGTATCCCAGCCCGCGCACCGTGATGATCTTCACGCCGCTGGGCTCCAGCTTCTTGCGCAGGCGGTGCACGTAGACTTCGATGGCGTTGGTGCTGACTTCCTCGCCCCATTCGCACAGGTGGTCCACGAGCTGGTTCTTGCTGACCATGCGGCCGCTGCGCGTCAGGAGGATCTCGAGCAGGCTGACTTCGCGCGCGGAGAGGTCCAGCGTCTGGTCGTCCACCATGGCCACCCGGCCTGTCTGGTCGAACACCAGCCGGCCATGCTTGATCACCGTGCCGCCGCCGCCCGCGCCGCGGCGGGTGAGCGCGCGCACGCGCGCTTCCAGCTCGGACAGCGCGAATGGCTTGGCCATGTAGTCGTCCGCTCCCAGGTCCAGGCCCTTGACCCGCTGCTCGACGCTGTCGGCGGCCGTCAGGATGAGGACGGGCAGGGCGGAATTGCGGGCGCGCAGCCGGCGCAGCACTTCCAGCCCGGCGAGCTGGGGCAGCCCGAGGTCGAGGATGAGCAGGTCGAAAGCCTGCGCGGCCAGCGCCGAATCGGCCGCCAGCCCGTCGCGCACCGCGTCCACGGCATAGCCGTTGTGGCGCAGCGACCGCGACAGGCCGTCGGCCAGGATGCTGTCGTCTTCAGCGATGAGGATACGCATGGGAGAAAAAAGGGGCGAAACGCCGGAATCTCCCGGGGATTCTGGCATATGGCAGGCGCCTTGCCACTCAGGGTATACGTGGAAAATCCTGGCGCACTGGTTTTTTGTACAGTACAATCCGATGCCATAATCTGCACCTGCGTTGCGCCGCGCGCACCCGCGCCCGCGCTTTTTCTCCGCACTCCCCTACGCGACTGAACGCGACTGATACGCTACTGACAGCCACAGACAGGACACTACATGGACGACAAAACCACCAAGGCCGCCGCATCGGAAAAAGCCAAGGCGCTCGCCGCCGCGCTTTCGCAGATCGAGAAGCAGTTCGGCAAGGGCTCGATCATGCGCTACGGCGACAACGAGGTCTCGCACGACATCCAGGTGGTTTCCACGGGTTCGCTCGGCCTGGACATCGCGCTGGGCGTGGGCGGCCTGCCGCGCGGCCGCGTCATCGAGATCTACGGCCCGGAATCCTCCGGCAAGACCACGCTCACGCTGCAGGTCATCGCCGAAATGCAGAAGCTGGGCGGCACCTGCGCCTTCGTCGACGCCGAGCACGCGCTGGACGTGCAATACGCCGCCAAGCTCGGCGTCAACCTCACCGACCTGCTCATCTCGCAGCCCGACACCGGCGAACAGGCCCTCGAAATCACCGACGCCCTGGTGCGCTCGGGCTCGGTCGACCTCATCGTCATCGACTCGGTGGCGGCCCTGGTGCCCAAGGCCGAAATCGAAGGCGAAATGGGCGACTCGCTGCCGGGCCTGCAGGCCCGCCTGATGAGCCAGGCGCTGCGCAAGCTCACCGCCACCATCAAGCGCACGAACTGCATGGTCATCTTCATCAACCAGATCCGCATGAAGATCGGCGTCATGTTCGGCAACCCCGAAACCACCACGGGCGGCAACGCGCTGAAGTTCTACGCCTCCGTGCGCCTGGACATCCGCCGCATCGGCTCCATCAAGAAGGGCGACGAGGTCATCGGCAACGAAACCCGGGTCAAGGTCGTGAAGAACAAGGTGTCCCCGCCTTTCAAGCAGGCGGAATTCGACATCATGTACGGCGCCGGCATCTCGCGCGAAGGCGAAATCATCGACCTGGGTGTGGCCGCCAACGTCATCGACAAGTCCGGCGCCTGGTATAGCTACAACGGCAACCGCATCGGCCAGGGCAAGGACAACGTGCGCGAATACCTGAAGGAGCACAAGGAACTCGCCATCGAGATCGAGAACCGCATCCGCGAAAACCAGGGTATCGTGAGCCGTGCCGCCGAGTTCCCGCCCAGCGAGGCCGAAGACGACGGCGAATGAGCGCCGGGCCGCGGACGGGCCGGCCCCGGGACGGCTGCTCCGCTGACGGCGGTCCGGAACCCGTCCGTCCAGGGCCGGTCTGTCGAAGGCGGTCCCGCGGCGCCGGGCCTGCCCGGCCGCGCGGCCTGTCCCGGGCTGGTTTTCTTTTCGTTTCCGCCATGATCCGCAAGCCGACTACTTCTTCCGCCGCCGAGCGGCTGCGCGCCCGGCTTGACGACGAATTCGAAACCGTGGCCAGGCCCCAGGGACTGACGCGCAGTTCCGATACGGCGCGCCGGGGCGCGCGCCCGGATGCTCCGCCAGGCGCCGGGGCCGATGGCGGCGCGTGGCAGCGCACGTCCGAGCGGCGCTTGGCGCAAGACCGGCGCCGCGCCGGCGATCGGGGCGGCTTGTCGTCCGGCAAGACCGATGTTCCCGGCGGCGGCTCCGATGGCGATCCCGGTTCCGGCGCCGCGAAGCGCGCGGGCGGCGCCCGCCAGCCCACGCTGAAAATGCGCGCGGTGGGCTATCTCTCGCGGCGCGAGCACGCGCGCGGCGAACTCGCCCGCAAGCTCGCCCCGTATGCCGAAGACCCGGCCGAAGTCGAGGCCGTGCTCGATGCCCTGGAAAAAGAAGGTTGGCTTTCCACCGAGCGGTTTGCGCAAAGCCTGGTGCACCGCCGCGCGTCCCGCCAGGGCGCCGCGCGCATCGTGCAGGAGCTGCGCCAGCATGGCGTGGACGAAAACCAGGTCGCCGGCCTGCGAGAGCAGTTGCGCGCCACCGAGTACGAACGCGCCCGCGAAGTCTGGCGCAAGCGTTTCGGCGAAGCGCCGCAAGACCGCAACGCCTACGCGCGGCAGGCGCGTTTTCTCGCCAGCCGGGGATTCGCCCACGACGTCATCCGCCGCATCCTGGGCGAAGGCGAGGACGACGCCTGAGAACCCTACGCCGGCCGGCGCGGGCGCAGGCTACGCCTGCTTGGCCGACTTGATCCCGCTCAGCGTCTTGAAGCACACGTCGCGGGTAATCGTCAGGAACTGGTCCAGATACGAGGCTTGCGTGTCTTCGCTGCGCACCGCCGCATACAGCGTGCGCCATACGCCCTGCGGCCCCAGGCGGCACAGCCGCAGCCAGCCCTGGTTCATGTACTCGGTGAGCGCCCAGTTGGGCAGGGCCGCCACCCCGCGGTTGCTGGCCACGAGCTGGGCGATGATGGGGGTGAGCTCCGCCTTGCGCACGGCGGCCGGTTCCACGTCGGCAGGATCGAGAAACACCGTGAATATGTCCAGCCGCTGCCGGTCGACCGGGTAGGTAATGAGCGTCTGGTCCGCCAATTGCTCCGGCATGACGAATTTGCTGCCGGCCAGCGGGTTGGAGTCGGACACGGCCAGCACCAGCTCGTACTTGAACAGCGGCAGGAACTCCACCGCGTCCAGGGGCTGGGGGTCCGAGGTAATGACCAGGTCCAGGTCGCCGCGCACCAGCGCGGGCAGGGGGGCGAAGGAAAACGCGGCCGAGAGGTCCAGCGCCACGTCGGGCCATTGCGCGCGGAACGCGTCCAGCGCGGGCATCAGCCACTGAAAGCAGGAATGGCAGTCGATGGCAAGGTGCAGCCTGCCGGTGCGCCCGGCGGCCAGCCGCTGCAGCTCGCGTTCGGTGGCGCGGATGCGGGGCAGCACCTCGTCGGCCAGCGCCAGCACGCGCAATCCGGCGGTGGTCAGCCGTGCCGGCCGGGTCCGGCGATTGAGCAGGGGCGTGCCCAGGCGGGTTTCCAGGTCGCGCAATTGGTGCGACAGCGCGGATTGCGTCAGGTGCAGCCGTTCGGCGGCTTCCTGCAGGCTGCCACCCTCGCGGATGGCGGTGAGCGTTTCGAGGTGACGGATTTCCAGCATGGCGGCACGGCGGATGGGGGTGAGGGAGCAGGGGAGGCACGGCGGGGGCGCGGATCCCCGTTGCGCGTCATAAGTTTATATTTTATGAGATTCTCTCATCTTATGAATGTAGAGATTGATTTTGTCTCAAGTAGATTTCCCGGCAGAATGAGCGCTGCTTGAATAAAACTTGTGCAAGAGCGATTTCAATATGACAATCATTCATAATTTGGGGTTTCCCCGCATTGGCGCGCACCGCGAACTGAAGCGCGCCGTCGAGGCCTACTGGGCCGGCAAGCAAAGCGCCGAGCAACTGGAACAGACGGGCCGCGAACTGCGCGCCGCACACTGGAAGCTGCAGGCCGCCGCGGGCCTGCGCTTCGTGCCGGTGGGCGATTTCGCCTGGTACGACCAGATCCTGGAATGGACCACGCTGCTGGGCGCCGTGCCCGCCCGCTTCGGCCAGAAAGACGGCGAGCCGGTCTCGCTGGACACGCTGTTCCGCATGGGCCGCGGCCGCGCTCCGTCGGGCAAGCCCGCGGCGGCCTGCGAAATGACGAAGTGGTTCGACACCAACTACCACTACATCGTGCCCGAACTGGTGCCTGGCCAGGCGTTCCGCATCGCCCGCGAATCGCTGTTCGACCAGGTCCGCGAGGCGCAGGCGCTGGGCCATGCCGTCAAGCCCGTCATTCCCGGGCCGCTGACCTGGCTGTACCTGGGCAAGGGCGACGCCTACGCCCAGGGCGCTGCCGATCCGGCCAAGCTCGATCTGCTGGCCGCGCTGCTGCCCGTATACCAGGAAGTGCTGGCGCGTTTCGCGAAGCTCGGCGTGGAGTGGGTGCAGATCGACGAGCCCATCCTGGCGCTGGACCTGCCCCAGGCCTGGCGCGACGCCTACGCCCGGGCCTATGCCAGGCTGGCCGACAGTCCGCTCAAGCTGCTGCTGGCCACCTACTTCGACGCGCTGGGCGACAACCTCGCCACGGCGCTGGCGCTGCCGGTGGCCGGCTTGCATGTGGACCTGGTGCGCGCGCCCGGCCAGCTGGCCGACGTGGCCGCGGGCCTGGGCGAGGGCAAGGTGCTGTCGGCCGGCGTCATCAACGGCCGCAACATCTGGCGCACCGATCTCGACGCGGCGCTGCAGACCCTGGCCCCCGTGAAGCGGCAACTGGGCGAACGCCTGTGGCTCGCGCCTTCGTGCTCGCTGCTGCACGTGCCGGTGGACCTGGCCAACGAAACCGAGCTCGACGGCGAACTCAAGAGCTGGCTTTCCTTCGCAGCCCAGAAGCTGGAAGAACTGAGCCTGCTGGGCCGCGCGCTGGACGGCTCGCAGGACGCCGAGGTGCAGCAGGGGCTGGCCGCGCAGC
>NZ_LHSJ01000066.1:0-30326 GCF_001270295.1 Achromobacter sp. DMS1
CTCGGTGGCGGGCCATGAATCCCTGTCCCCTGCGGCTGGCGCGGGCACCCCGCGAGATCCGTGCGCCTGCACGCCCGACCAGGCCGCCGCTATGCCTCGCGCGTCTCGGGGCCGCTGCTGGACCGGCATCGATCTGCACATTGGCCCTGCCGCCCACCGGACCATGGCGGCGCTGGACGCGCGCCCGGCGAAACGTCGGACGCGGTCCGCGCGCGGGTCGCGGCGTGCCGCCTGCGGCAAATGGCGCGCCAGGGCGTGCCCAATGCGCGCCTGGAAGGCCCGGCGCTGGAGCGGCATTGCCCGCTGGAAGGCGCCGCGCGCGACCTGCTCCTGCAGGCCATGCGGCGGCTGGGCGGCTCGGCCCGGGCAATGCACCGGGCGCTGCGGGTGGCGCGCACCATCGCCGATCTGGAGGAGGCGGAGCGCCTGTCCGCGCGCCATGTGGCCCAGGCCGTGCAGTACCGCCGCCCGGGCGATTGAACCCGCGCGGGCCCCGCTCGACAAAATCAGGGAAATCACCATATAATCAAAGGCTTTCCCGGATCCGGCAGGCTTACTGACGGAGAGGGGAAACGCTGCGGACGGAGCCATGCCCGGAAGCAGCACTGAAAGCAGTAACGCAAGAGCAGTACCCCAGCAAGAGCAGTACCCCAAAGCAGTACCACAGAAGTGGCAACAGGTCACGAAAGTCCTGGCGCAGCCATCAGAGTCTGCCGGAATCCCGGGCGGGCCGCTGCGGCGGGCACCTCGCGCCATGTCAAATCAACAATGAGTTTTTAGGGAATCATCATGCCCAAGATGAAAACCAAGAAAAGCGCCTCCAAGCGCTTTCAGGTTCGCGGCAGCGGATCCATCAAGCGTGGTCAGGCGTTCAAGCGTCACATCCTGACCAAGAAGACCACGAAGAACAAGCGCCAGCTGCGCGGTTCGGCTGCGGTCCATGAAACCAACGTGGCCTCCGTCAAGGCCATGATGCCTTTCGCTTGATCTAAGGGAGATCTACTATGCCTCGCGTCAAACGCGGCGTTACCGCCCGCGCCCGCCACAAGAAAGTCATCGCCGCCGCCAAGGGTTACCGCGGCCGCCGCGGCAATGTGTTCCGCGTCGCCAAGCAGGCGGTCATGCGCGCCGGCCAATACGCCTACCGCGACCGCCGCAACAAGAAGCGCACCTTCCGCGCCCTGTGGATCACCCGCATCAACGCCGCCGTGCGCGAGCATGGCGTCAGCTACAGCGTGTTCATCGCCGGCCTGAAGAAGGCCGCGATCGAGCTGGATCGCAAGGTGCTGGCCGATCTGGCCGTGCGCGACAAGGCGGGCTTCGCCGCCATCGTGCAGCAAGCCAAGGCGCCTTGGCTGCCTGATCGCGTTCTTTCATCGCGCATCGCTGCAAACGGGGCTGTAAAGGCCCCGTTTGCGTTTTGAAGGCTGGATTTCATGACTCTATCGGTTGACGACCTGGTTTCCCAGGCTCAAGAACGGTTCGCCGCGGCCACGGACGCCGCCTCGCTCGAAAACGCCAAGGCCCGCTTCCTGGGCAAGGAAGGGGCGCTCACGGTGCTGCTCAAGGGGCTGGGCAAGCTCGACCCCGAGCAGAAGCGCGAGATGGGCGGCCGTATCAATCAGGCCAAGCAGAAGGTCGAAGAGCTGCTCAACGCGCGCCGCGCCGAGCTGGCGCAGGCCGAGCTCGACGCCCGGCTGGCTTCCGAAACCATCGACGTCACGCTGCCGGGACGCGGCCGCGCGCCGGGCGGCATCCATCCGGTGATCCGCACCTGGGAGCGCGTGGAAGAGATTTTCCGCTCCATCGGTTTCGACGTGGCCGACGGCCCCGAGATCGAGAACGACTGGACCAACTTCACCGCGCTGAACAATCCGCTGGACCACCCGGCGCGCTCCATGCAGGACACCTTCTACGTCGACATGAAAGACGCCGAAGGGCTGCCGCTGCTGCTGCGCACCCACACCAGCCCCATGCAGGTGCGCTACGCGCGCATGCACAAGCCGCCCATCAAGGTCATCGCGCCGGGGCGCACCTACCGCGTCGACAGCGACGCCACGCACTCGCCCATGTTCCACCAGGTGGAAGGGCTCTGGATCGCGGAGGACATTTCCTTCGCCGACCTGAAGGGCGTGTATACCGATTTCCTGCGTTGCTTCTTCGAGAGCGACGATCTCGTCGTGCGTTTCCGCCCGTCGTTCTTCCCCTTCACCGAACCCTCGGCCGAAATCGACATGATGTTCACCTCGGGACCCAACCGCGGCCGCTGGCTGGAGATTTCCGGCTCGGGGCAGGTGCATCCCCAGGTGGTGCGCAATTTCGGCCTCGACCCCGAGCGCTATATCGGGTTCGCCTTCGGCTCCGGGCTGGAACGCCTGACGATGCTGCGCTACGGCGTGAACGACCTGCGCCAGTTCTACGAAGGCGATTTGCGCTTCCTGCGCCAGTTCAACGAATAATTCAGGGCAGATCATGCAATTTCCCGAATCCTGGCTGCGTACGCTGGTCAATCCCCCGATCGCAACCGACGAACTCGCGCACCGGCTCACCATGGCCGGCCTGGAGGTCGAAGAAACCGTGCCGGCCGCGCCCCCGTTCTCGGGCGTGGTGGTGGCGCGCATTGCGGAAATCGCGCCGCATCCGAATGCGGACAAGCTGCGCGTGTGCCAGGTCGACGACGGCTCCGGCGCGCTGCTGCAGATCGTCTGCGGCGCGCCCAACGCGGCCGCGGGCCTGACCGTGCCGCTGGCGCGCGTGGGCGCCGAACTGCCCGGCGGCATGAAGATCGGCGTCGCGAAGATGCGCGGCGTGGAATCCTCGGGCATGCTGTGCTCGGCGCGCGAACTCGGCCTGTCGCAGGACCATGCCGGCCTGCTGGAACTGCCGGCCGGCCTGACGCCCGGCCAGTCCCTGCGCGAGGCGCTCGACCTGGACGACACGCTGTTCACGCTGAAGCTCACGCCCAACCGTGCCGATTGCCTGTCGATACTCGGCGTGGCCCGCGAGGTTGCCGCCCTGACCGGCGCGCCGCTGTCGGTGCCGACCGCGGCGGCCGTGCCCGTCACGCTGGACGAGCGCCTGCCCGTGAAGGTCGAGGCGCCCGACCTGTGCGGCCGCTTCGGCGGCCGGGTGATCCGCGGCGTGAATGCCCGCGCCGCCACGCCCGCCTGGATGAAGACCCGGCTCGAGCGCGCCGGCCAGCGTTCCGTGTCGGCCCTGGTGGACATCTCCAACTACGTGATGCTGGAGCTGGGGCGTCCCTCGCACGTGTTCGACCTCGACAAGATCCAGGGCGGCATCACCGTGCGCTGGGCGCGCGAGGGCGAAACCCTGGAGCTGCTCAATGGCCAGACCGTGACGCTCGATCCCAAGGTCGGCGTGGTGGCCTGCGGCGACCAGGTCGAGAGCCTGGCCGGCATCATGGGCGGCGAAGCCACGGCCGTCACGCTCGATACCACCAACATCTACCTGGAAGCCGCGTTCTGGTGGCCGCAGGCCCTGGCCGGCCGCGCGCGCCGCTACAAGTTCAGCTCCGAGGCCAGCCATCGCGGCGAGCGGGGCGTGGACTATGCCACCATCCCCGAGCACATCGAGTTCATCACGCGCCTGATTGTCGACATCTGCGGCGGCCAGGCCGGCCCGCTCGATGACCAGATCGTCAACCTGCCGAGGCGCGAGCCCGTGCGCATGCGGCTGGCGCGCTGCCACCGCGTGCTGGGCGTGCCGGTCACGCAGACGGAGGTGGGCCGGATTTTCGCCAGCCTGGGCCTGGACTACCGCATCGAAGGCGAGGACTTCGTCGTCATTCCGCCCTCGTACCGCTTCGACATTGAAATCGAGGAAGACCTGATCGAGGAAGTCGCGCGCATCTATGGCTTCGAGCGCATCCCCGACGTGCCGCCCATGGCGCGCGCCAAGATGTACTCGCAGCCCGAGGTGCGCCGCGGCAACCACGCGCTGCGCCGCCTGGCGGCCGCGCAGGACTACCAGGAAGTGGTGAACTTCAGCTTCGTGGAGGCCGACTGGGAGCGCGACTACGCAGGCAACGTCAATCCCGTGCGTCTGGTGAACCCCATCGCCAGCCACCTCTCGGTCATGCGGTCCAGCCTCATCGGCGGCCTGGTGGCCAACATTCGCCACAACGCCAATCGCAAGCAGTCGCGCGTGCGCCTGTTCGAGCTTGGCCGCGTGTTCTTGCGCGACGATGCCGCGCAGGACGGTCCGCTCGAAGTGGCCGGCGTGCGCCAGCCCCTGAAGCTGGCCGGCGCGGCCTGGGGCCCGGCCGTCGAGGAGCAGTGGGGCGCGCCGGCGCGCCTGGTCGATTTCTATGATGCGAAGATGGATGTGCAGGCGCTGTTCGGCGCGCGCGGCCCCCGGCTGCGTTTCGAGGCCGCCCAGCATCCGGCCCTGCATCCGGGCCGCAGCGCGCGCATCGAGCTCGACGGCCGCACGGTGGGCTGGATCGGCGAACTGCATCCGCGCTGGGCGCAGCAGGCCGACCTGCAGCACGCGCCCGTGGTGTTCGAGCTGGACGTGGACGCCCTGGCGGCCGGAGAACTGCCCCAGGTGCGCGAGCTTTCGCGCCAGCCCGTGGTCGTGCGCGACCTGGCCCTGTGGGTGGACGCCGGCGTTACCGCGCAATCCATGCTGGATACCGTCGCGGCGGCCGTCAAGGCGGACCCGCAACTGTCGGTGGTGCAGGACGCGCGGCTCTTCGACGTGTGGCGCGAGAAGAGCCAGGATGGCGCGGCGCCCGCGGCCGAGAAAAGCCTTGCCTTCCGCTTCTGGCTACAGGACACTGAAGTCACGCTGGACGAGGCCCGGGTGGCCGATTGCCTTGCCCGCATCAAGGATGCCCTGGTGCACGCCCACGGCGCCCGCCAGCGCGCCTGAACAGGGGGAAATCATGCTTGCCGAGCCACGCACTCTGACCAAGGCCGAACTGGCCGAGCTGCTCTTCGAGCGGGTCGGCCTGAACAAGCGCGAAGCGAAGGACATCGTGGACACTTTCTTTGAAGAGATCCGCGACGCCCTGGCCCGCGGCGAATCCGTCAAGCTGTCGGGATTCGGCAATTTCCAGGTGCGCGACAAACCGCCGCGCCCCGGACGCAATCCCAAGACCGGCGAAACCATTCCCATCGCCGCCCGTCGCGTCGTCACTTTCCATGCCAGCCAGAAGCTGAAGAGCGTCGTGGAGCAGGCGGTCCCGCCCGAGCCGGAAACGGCGGAGTGATACGCTTTGTCGGTAATTGTTATCGGCGCACGTCGCATCGCGGCATAAAATTCTCTTATGACACGTTCCGAATCCACCGTTACCTTACCGCCCATTCCCGCCAAGCGTTATTTCACGATTGGCGAGGTGAGTGAGCTGTGCGGCGTCAAGCCGCACGTCCTGCGCTACTGGGAGCAGGAGTTCACGCAGCTCAAGCCTGTCAAGCGCCGCGGCAACCGGCGTTATTACCAGCACCACGAGGTGCTGCTCATCCGCCGCATCCGCTCGCTGCTGTACGAGCAAGGTTTCACCATCAGCGGCGCGCGCAACCGCCTGGGCGATACGCGCGACACGCCGCATGACCAGGACGCGGCGGTGCGCCTGTCCGGCGCGGAACTGCAATCGCTGCGCACCGAGCTGGGCAATGTGTCGGCGCTGCTGGCCGAGGCGCTGGGCGGACATGCCGGCGCGAATCCCGCGGCGGCTCCGAACCCGCCGCAGGCCGCGCAGGCGCACTGACGCGCGAGAACCATGGCCGTCCGATGGCGGCCACGCGCGCCGGCCGGACGATTCGTCGCTCCGGACGCGCGCCGTTTTTTTGCGGGTGCGGTTCCGGGCAATCGCGCGGGACCGGCAATGGAAATTTTTTGGGGGCGAGCGAATTTTTTGCGCGAAGGCGTGCAAACAAAATTTAGTTCTGCTATACTCTTTTTCTTTCGGGGCGTAGCGCAGCCTGGTAGCGCACTTGCATGGGGTGCAAGGGGTCGCGAGTTCGAATCCCGCCGTCCCGACCATTGTTCTAAAGGCCGTCAGTGAGAAATCACTGACGGCCTTTGTCATTTTCAACGGTTTTTTTGCGGGCAGGGGGGCGAGGGGCAAGGGACGAGGTACGAGACTCGGCGCAAAAAAAATGCGAGCAATTAATCATTAAGTGATTGCGCCAAGACCGGTTATTGCTGATGGCGCTCAAGGGTTTATCGCGGCGGGGCGGGCGATTATCTTTTCCGCGCGGCGACGGGGTAGAAGATTGCAGTTTCGAGGCTCCGCTTTCATCTCCCGTATTGGCGTCCCGTCGTCGATGCCGTCTTCACGGCGCTTATTGCGGCCGGGCGTTTGTCGCCACCACTTCGCTATGACCAATCCGGCGGCCGCCGGATGGGCCGTTCATGTGCGACCGCCACGCCGACGCGCCCGTCGGGCAGGCGATAACGCGTTGCGCCCAGCCATTCCACCGTTTCGCCGGTCGGCAGGCTGCATCGGTACAGGCTGCGCGGCGGCGATTGCACGTCGGTCGGGCGCAGGCGCAGCAGGCGGCGCTCCACGCGCACCGTGGACGCCCCGGACACTTCGAGAATGACGTCGGACAAGCGTGAGCCGAATGCCATGATGGATTTCCTCCACAGGATGCGTCAGCCGGCCCCGCGGCCGGGCTTCGGGTTTTCCCTCTTGGTCTCTATGGTAGGCGCGCCGGAGGATGGGTATCGTGCAAAAGGATGAGGGGCCGGGCGCCCGGGCGCGCAAGATGCAAAGCTACTAGATGAACTAGTGATTCGTAACCTCTTGAAAACAAAGCCTTTCAAGGAAAGAATCTTGCGTCATGTCGCAGGCGTGGGGCCTGGTCCGGATAGGGGGCGAAGATGGCGGCTGGGCCGCGTCGTTATATCGATGGGTTCATGGTGCGGGGCGAGGCGGTGATGTTGGACAAGGGCGTGCTGGCGATCGAGATTGTCGTGTCGCGGGAGGATGGAGGGCTGGAGGCCCGCTGGTCCCTGCCCCGTTTCGTGACCTTTCCGGATATGGCCTCGGCGCTGCGCCATGCCGAACTCGTGCTGGCTGGTATCCTGTCCATCGACCCGGCGACCGGCGAGCCGCGCTATGGCATTCTCTGAAGCGGCATCCGGGGCCAGCCGGTTCGTCTCCGCAGGGGGAGATTCCGCCATGCGGCGTTGATGTTTTGTTTCGTTTATCACAATCCCGGGCTTGCCGCCGCGCGCCATGCGATTAGAGTGGTTGAGGATGTACAACAACAAGGAGCGTTCCATGTTCGACACATTTCCTGCTTTTCGTCGTGCCAGTATCGCTGTCGCCCTGGGCGCGGCCAGCGTGCTCTTCGTCGGCTGCACCGCTACGCCGCCCAAGACCAGCGCGACGGCAACGGAACAGCGCCAGTCGCTCAACAGCGCGGCCAACGCGACGCTGACCCGGTTGTACGAGGCTTCGCCGCAGTCCAAGGAACTGGTGGCGCGCGCCAAGGGCGTGCTGGTGTTTCCCGACGTGCTGAGCGGCAGCTTCATCGTCGGCGCCGAGCACGGCAAGGGCGTGCTGCGCGTGGGCGGCGCTCCCGCGGGCTACTACAGCACGACGGCGGGCTCGATCGGCTTCCAGGCCGGCGCGCAGTCCAAGGCAATGGTGCTGCTTTTCATGACGGATGACGCGCTGAACAAGTTCCGCAACAGCGCCGGGTGGACCGTGGGCGCGGACGCGACGGTGGCCGTGGCCAACATCGGCGCCAACGGCCGTATCGACACCAACACCGCCCAGCAGCCCATCGTGGGCTTCGTGATGAACAATGGCGGCCTGATGGCCGGCGTTTCGCTGGCGGGCACCAAGATTTCCAAGCTGGATCTCTGAGTGCGGCAAGGCGGGCGTTTCGCGCCCGCCTCTGCGCGAACAAACGGGCCGGCGCGGCGGGACTGCCGCGCCGGCCCGTTTGCCGTTTGTGCGGGGGGGCGCCGCCCGCGATCCGGCGCGCTTCAGCCGAGCAGCGAATCGCCGCCGGCGCGCAGGGCGTTGGCCCGTTCGATTTCCGCGGCCTCGATCTTGGGATCCAGGCCCCGCCAGCGCACGATGTGGCCGCGTTCTTCTTCGGGCTCCCAGCCCAGCATGCCATAGCGGGTGATTTCGACCTCGCCGGTGGAGAATTCGACTTCGAAATAGCCCTGGCGTTCGGGCAGCGAGCTTCCCGGGAACCATTCGGTTTCTGGCATGGCGGTCTCCTTTGCGATGCGGGGGCCGTCCGCGCGGCGGCCGTGGCTTCATTGTGGTCCGCCTGCTGCGGGGCCGCAAGCGTCAGGGCAGGGGCACCGCGGTGGTGTAGAGCACCTGCTTGAGCGCGAAGCTCGAGCGTATGCTGGCCACGCCGGGAATGCGCGTGATGTGCTGCACGATCAGCCGCTCCAGCGCGTCCACGTCGGGCACCAGCGCACGCACCAGGTAGTCGGCGTCGCCCGACATGAGATAGCACTCCATGATTTCGGGCAGCACGGCGATTTCGCGTTCGAACGTGTCCAGTGTCGATTTGCGCTGCTTGTCCAGCGAGATCTGAATGAAGACGTTCACCTTGAGCCCGAGCTTGCGCGCATTGAGCAGCGTGACGCGCCGGTCGATCAGGCCCTCGGATTCGAGGCGGCGGACCCGCGCCAGGCAGGGGGAGGGCGAGAGATTCACGCGGGAGGCGAGTTCGACGTTGGTGAGGCGTGCGTCGCGCTGGAGCTCGTTGAGGATGCGGATGTCCGTGGCGTCGAGATCGATGTCCAGCATGAATCACCTGTAAGGGGCGGGTTTTCAATTCATCTATGCCGTGAATATAGCCGGGCGCCGCCTGGCCCGGGCAGCGTCGGCGGCGCGCCGCGCCGGTAGAATGTGGCGCTTTCGGCTGACGACCGCAGGGGCGGGAAAGAATGGGCGAGCTTTACCTGGTGCTGGCGGCCGGCGCAATGGCCGCGGGCTTCGTGCAGGGGCTGTCGGGGTTCGGGTTCGGCATGGTGGCCATGTCGTTCTGGGCCTGGACGGTGGAGCCCCGGCTGGCCGCGCCGATGGCGGTGTTCGGCGCGCTCAGCGGCCAGTTGCTGGCGGCGTTCACGGTGCGACGGGGCTTCGCGCTGGCGCGGCTGCTGCCATTCGTGGCCGGGGGCCTGCTTGGCATCCCCCTGGGATTGAAAGTGCTGCCCTATCTCGACCCCGTGGTCTTCAAAGTCTGCATCGGCGGGCTGCTGGCCGTCTGGTGCCCCCTCATGCTCTGCGCGGGCCGCCTGCCGCGCATTTCGGTGGGCGGCCGCACGGCCGACGGCGTGGCGGGGCTGATGGGCGGCGTCATGGGTGGGCTGGGCGGATTCACCGGCGTGATTCCCACGCTGTGGTGCACCTTGAGGGGATACGACCGCGATACGCAGCGCGCCGTCATCCAGAATTTCAACCTGTCCATGCTGACGGTGACGATGATCGGCTATGTCGTCACCGGCGTGGTCACGTCCGCCATGCTGCCGCAGTTCGCGGTGGTCCTGCCCGCGATGCTGGTGCCCGCCTGGCTGGGTACGCGCGTGTACACGGGCATCAGCGATGCGGCATTCCGGCGGGTCGTGCTGGGGCTGCTGACGCTCTCCGGCATCGCGCTGCTGGCGGCGTCGCTGCCCAGGCTGCTTGCCTGAGCGCGCGGCGTGCTATCTTTACCGCGTTTGGCAGGAAGGATTCCATGGCATTGCATCGTTTCAAGAAGGGCGAATTGGGAGAGTGGCTGCGCGTGATCGCCGAAAGCGGCGAAGCGGACGCCCGGCCGGCCGACGAGGTGCCCGCCGACGTGCTCCAGGCGCTCGAAACCCTGCGCTGCATCGAGCCGGCCGGACCCGGCCGCTGGCGTGTGACCGCCAAGGGCGAACTGGCCCTGCGCATGGAAGACCCCGCCGCTATCCACCGCCGCTGATCGCGCCCGCGATACATTTCGCCAACTGTGTCTGGTTTGTTGCGCCCATCGTTCCCCGATTGTGCCGCGACAGCGGCGAATTCCCGTGAATTACTGTGCCATTTGGCTGCTTCCCGACGTATCCGGAAGGGTCGGCTGCCGTTAAGATGAACTTGCGTGACGCAAGCATGTCTATTCATTGGCGCGGCTGCTCGCGAGCAAACCCGCGGCGTCACGCGTGGTTCACGCGTTCAGACGCGTTTAGGCAACCGACTGGGAGGAACCCATGCAGCATCGCGACCAGGAAGTACTGATCGACGTTTCCACGGCGGCCATGGATACCGGCGGATATGGCGTATTGCTGACGGTGACGGCCGAGGGCGGCACGGAAGTGGATGCCGCTTTTTCCCATCTGGGCAATTGCGC
The DNA here is from genome assembly GCF_001270295.1 of Achromobacter sp. DMS1. Classification (NCBI taxonomy): domain Bacteria; kingdom Pseudomonadati; phylum Pseudomonadota; class Betaproteobacteria; order Burkholderiales; family Alcaligenaceae; genus Achromobacter; species Achromobacter sp. DMS1. The sequence continues at coordinate 10,317 of NZ_LHSJ01000066.1, forward strand.
CTCGCTGGATGAGGCGCGGGATCGCGCGGAAGCGTTCGCGCAAGACTGGGTCAAGGAGAACATCTTTCGCTAGTGTGTTTTGCACTGAAAGCGAGTCTGCCCGGTCTGTGCCCCAGGGCGGCCCGGCCCGGAAATTCCGGCGATAATCCTCCATGAGACATCGTCGCGGCAAACATCCCGACACGCCGCGATACGCCGCACTTTCCGGATTACCCGCCGTTCCGACATGGCCGCCGCACAGACCCATTCCCCGCTCGCGCGGCACATTCGTGTGCTGGGCGATCACTTCGACTCCCTCATCCTTCCCATGTGGATGGGCCCAGGGTTCAACCAGACCCTGGGCCTGCCCTACGAGTCGCTGGACGCGGCCAGCGGCCGGCCCTTGCCGCCGGTGCGCTATCGCGCCATGGCGTGCGCGCGTCAGCTCTACGTTTTCTCCAACGCGCGGGCGCCGGGCGCGCGCGAGCACGCCGGCAGGCTCTTCGAATCGCTGACGCGCACGTTCCGCAACGCGGAGCACGGCGGCTGGCGGTTCAGCGTGGATGCCGAGGGCAAGCCGCTGGACGACACTCAGGATCTCTACACGCATGCATTCGTAGTGTTTGCCTGCGCGGCCTATTTCCGCAGCTCGCGCGCGGCGCAGGCGCGCCGGCTGATGTTGGAGACCGCGGAGCACATCGAGGCGCATTTCCGCACCGGCGATGAGCTCTACGCCAGCGCGCTGGGCGCCGATTGGCGGCGGGTCGTGCGCGGCCCGGCGCAGAACCCCATGATGCACCTGACGGAGTCCTACCTGGCGGCGGCGCAGATCGCCGAGCCGGCGCTTTTCGCGCAACGCCTGCGCCGCCTGGGGCAGGCCGTGGCGGCGGCATTCCTGCATCCGCCCTCACAGTGCATTGCCGAGGAGGCGATGGGGACGGCGGACAATCGTCTCGAGCCCGGGCACCAGTTCGAGTGGATGACCCTGGTGCACGGCGCGCAAGACGTCTACGACGGCCTCGAATTGCCCGATTTCCTGCCGCGCGGGGTGGCATGGGCCCGCCGCCACGGGGTAGACGACGGCTCGGTGCGGGCCGCGCTCGACATGCGCGGCGGCGTGCTCGACGACACGCGCCGCATCTGGGCCCAGACCGAATATCTGCGCATGCTGGCGGCTACTGGCGATCTGGCTGTCCTGGAGCCGGCGCTGGTCCGCTTCAACCGGGATTTTCTGCACCCGGGAGGCTGGCATGAATGCCTGGACGGGCAGGGCCAGGTCACCCGCGGCGACATGCCGTCCACCTCTCCCTACCATCTGGCGACGTGCCTGGAAGAGTTGCAAAACGTAATTAAGTTAGCACGCTAACAAGATTCTTTCCTTTTGGACCTGGATTTTGATAGAAAAATATTGGTGAAATCCCTTACACTTTTGTAAGTTTTTTTAAGGGGTAGCATCAATGAGCGTTATGTGCCAGGCTTGCCAACGCATTCATCCCGGGCTTGCCGGGGTTGCGCCGCACGCCCAGCTCGGTCATCAGGGATTCACCCACCCTACGCAGAAAGGCCGCGAGGAAAGCCGCGAAGATCACTTCCGATGCCTGGTGTGCGGCGCCAAGTGGCTGCGCGAGACGGACAAGTGGGGCGTGGACCTCGGTTTCAAGCTGGCGCCCTGAGAGGGTCGTTCACGACAGCGCGGGTGGCGGTTGCAAGGCGATTGAGCAGCAGAGAAGGCGGGCCCTGGAGGCCCGCCTTTGTTTGTTCCGCCGCTTTCGGCGAGCCGGACGGCTCAGCCGCCTGACCCGGCGGCGCCGGCGACATCGGGGTCGGCCGCCGCGGTTTCCAGCAGCCAGGTGCGGAAGCACCGCAGCGCGTAGTGGTCGCGGCGCTGCGGGGGCGCGCACAGGTAGTAGCCGCGGGCGATGCGGCAGGGCAGGTCGGGAAAAGGCGCTGCCACGCGGCCCGCCGCGATGTCGTCGCGCACCAGGCAGCGCTGCAGCACCGCGATGCCCATGTCGGCCATGACGGCGCGCACCAGAATGGAAACCTGGTCGAAGCCGCTGGCCAGCCGCACGCCCTCGGGCGCGACGCCGGCGGCGGCAAACCACCAGGCCCAGTTGTCGACGCCGTTGCCGTGGTAGAGCAGCGGCTCGTCCAGCAGGCCGGCCGGCGTGTTCCATAGCCCCCGGGCGCGCCGCGCCGCCAGCCGCTGCGGATGGCAGATGACCACCATTTCGCGGCCGATGACGTAGTCGGCCTGCCACCCGGGCCATTGGCCTTCGACGCCCGACAGAATGCTGGCGTCGGGCGTGGCGCCGGAAAAGTCCTCGTTGCGCCGGTAGGCGGCAAAGCCGAGCTGGATGCCGGGGTGGCGCTGGTGGAAATCGGGCAGCCGGGGCACCAGCCAGGCGCTGGCCAGCGTGGGCACGCTGGAGATCGTCAGGCGCAGGCGGCGGTCGGCGGCGCGCAGCTCGGCGCTCAGGGCTTCGATGCGAGCCAGCGGCTCGCGCGCTTCTTCATACAGCCGGCGGCCGGTTTCGGTGAGCGCGAGGCCGTGGGCGTTGCGCCGCATGAGCGGCTGGCCGAAGTGCGTCTCCAGGCGCGAGATGGCACGGCTGATGGCGCCCTGGGTAACGCAGAGTTCCCGCGCGGCCAGGGTGAAGCTGCCCAGCCGCGCCGCCGCCACGAACGCATGCAGCTCGGACATGGACGGCGAGTGCAGGCGCATGACCGTACTTAGAATGACTGCTGGTAATGAAAGCGTGCAATATAGTCGTTTGATGCTCCAGCGTAAAGTTCGGACACTTGCGGCTTCTTCGCCATTCCCTTTTCGGAGTTGCCTCATGTCCCGCCGTTTTCTTGGCCGGTCCGCGCGCCTTGCGCTCGCCGGCATCGTTTCCCTGGCGTCCGCCGTCGCCATGCCCGCCCGGGCGGCCGACTATCCCGCGCGCCCGATCAAGCTGGTAGTGCCCTTCGCGGCCGGCGGCTCGACCGACATCGTGGCGCGCCTCATCGCGGAATACGCCGGCCGCGATCTCAAGCAGACCATCGTGGTGGAAAACAAGGCCGGCGCGGGCGGCTCGCTGGGCATGGAGCAGGTGGCGCGCGCCACGCCGGACGGCTACACCATCGGCATGGCCACGATGAGCACGCATGGCTCCAACCCGGCCGTGTACCGCCGCCTGAACTACGACCCGGTCAAGGACTTCGCGCCCATCGGCAACGTGCTGGCCGTGCCCAGCATCTTCGCGATCAATCCGCAGGTGCCGGCCAAGAACATGGCCGAGTTCGTCGCGCTGGCCAAGGGCTCGCCCGACAAGTACAGCTTCGCCTCGCCCGGCGTGGGGTCGCTGGGACACGTGAACATCGAGAACTTCATGATGCTGTCCGGCGTCAAGCTGCTGCACGTGCCGTACCGCGGCGCGGGCCCGGCGCTCAATGACGTGATGGGCGGCCAGGTCGACGCCATTACCGACAATCTCTCGTCTACCCTGCCGCAGGTGCAGGGCGGCAAGCTGCGGGCCCTGGCCGTGCTCGGCGCGCAGCGCTCGCCGCTGCTGCCCGACGTGCCCACGTATATCGAGCTGGGCTATCCCGACATGGGCACGGGCGGCTGGTTCGGCCTGGTGGCGCCGGCCGGCACGCCTGCCGCCGTGATCGAACGGCTGAACAAGGCCGTGCGCGCCGCCATGGAAGACCCCGAGTTCCGCAAGAAGGCCGAGGACGTCGGCGGTACGCTCATGCCCACCACGCCCCAGGAATTCCAGGCGCAGATCGAACAGGCCCTGGCGCGCTACGCCAAGGTTGCCAAGACCGCCCGCATCGAGGCTGACTGACGATGACGCAAGCCGACTTCGACGCCGTTTCCGTATACGAACCGCAGGGCCCGGCCTTGCCGCTGGTCTGTGACTCGCCGCACAGCGGCGAGCGCTATCCCGCGGATTTCGGCGCCAGCGCCACCCTGGCCCAGTTGCGGCAGGGCGAGGACACCCACGTCGACGCGTTGTGGTCGGCCGCGCCCGCGCTGGGCGCCACGCTCATCGCGGCGAACTTTCCGCGCGTGTACATCGACCCCAACCGCACGCTGCGCGACCTCGATCCGGAACTGCTGGCCGAGCCCTGGCCCGAGCCGCTGGATCCGGGCGAGAAGACGCGGCTGGGCAAGGGGCTGATCTGGCGCCGCATGGACAAGTCCACGCCCATCTACGACCGCAAGCTGTCGCTGGCCGAAGTGCGCCACCGCATCCAGGCCTATTACCAGCCCTACCACGAGGCCCTGGCTGCCGCCATCCGGCGGACCCAGGAGCGTTTCGGCGCGGTCTGGCACCTGAACCTGCACTCGATGCCCAACGACGCCTATGAGCGCCTGGGCCGGCAGAGTCCGCGCCCGCTGGCCGATTTCGTGCTCGGCGACCGCGACGGCGCCACCTGCGAGCCGGGCTTCGTCGCCCTCATCGAGGAGGCGCTGCGCGCCCGCGGCTATACGGTGGCGCGCAACGACCCCTACAAGGGCGTGCAACTGATCGCCCAGATCGGCCAGCCCGCGCAGCGGCGCCACAGCCTGCAGGTGGAAATCCGGCGGCCGCTCTACATGGACGAAGCCACGCGCGAGCGCAACGCAGGCTTCGAGCAGTTGCGCGCGGATCTGTCGCAAGTGCTCGAAACCGTGGCCGGATACGTGCGCGGCCGTATGGACGACGCGCCCGCCGGCTGAGGCCAGCCCGCTCCATGGCCCGCCGCGGCCTGCGCCCCGGCGCCCGAAATTCTGACTTTCTTGTTTAAGTTTGCCATTCGGAGGGCCGTAGTCGGGACATATCGCGCCCGACGGCCGCCTCCGCGGGAGCCGCGCGCGCGTTCCAACAGGAGTGGGTATGGCCGAGAAAATCATCGGCGGTTTTTCCGTAGTGGCCTATGCCACGCAGCCCGAAGGGCGCGTGCCTCCGCGCGCTTTCCTCGAAACCCGGCCCACGGCTGCCGTCAGGCCGCCGCAGGCCGAGGCCCGGCCGGAGCAGGAAGCAGCGCCCGGGGAACAGAACCGCGTCTTCGAGATCTTCGTGCGCCGGCGCTTTCGCAGCACGGTGGAAGCCATGTCGGCCGCGCGCAACGCGCTGGACCGCGTCCAGTCCGTCGATGCCGACGGCGTGCCCGACCCGCTGCCCGAATAGCCCGGCCGCCTACACCAGTGTGCTGCGCATCAGGATGTCCGTCAGCGCCTGGGTCGGACGGTTGGGCGAGGGGGCCGAAATCACGATGAATTCCACTTGCGGCAGCGCGGGCAGCGCAAGCGCGCCGGCCGGCGGCGCGAGCCCCGCCGTGGACAGGTGCGAGGGCTGCACGGTGATGCCCAGTCCGGCGCGCGCCGCCGCCTGGCATCCCGCGTAGCTCGTGCTGGTGCAGACGATCTGCCAGCCGCGGCCCGCGCGCGCCAGCGCTTCCAGCGCCAGCGTGCGGGTGACGCTGGGTTCGCGCAGCAGGATCAGCGGCAGGGGGGCTTCGGGCGCGAGGCGCAGGCCCTCGCGGGCTTGCCAGAGCAGGGCTTCCTTGTGCAGCGTCTGGCCGCGCCGGTCGCCCTGGCGGCGCTTGCCGATCATCACGTCGAGGCGGTGGTCGTCCAGCAGCTTGTAGAGTTCGCTGGTCACGCCGATCGTGATGTCCAGCTCCACTTCCGGGTGTTCCTGGCGGAACGCGGCCAGCACGCCGGGCAGGGGGCCCAGCGCCAGGTCGCTGCGGATGGTGCGCCGGATAAACTCGGCGTAGTCTGTCTGCATGGTGGACGATCCCGGATCAATGAAGCAAGCCGCACTATAACCGCGCCGTGCCGCTTAAGCCACCATGGCCGAAGGCAGCTCGCGCAGCACGCCGTCCNCGGCCCTGGGGGCGGACCGGCGCGCCCCCAGGACCGAGAAGTCAGAAAAGCGGGCCTGCCCGCACATGGCCAGCCAACCCCGGCCGGAACGAAAACCCCCGGGAGCGCCAGGTCCATCCCAGGGGTTTTCACGTAGATAATACTAAGCCCAGCGCGCGCCGCAACCCGGCGGCCGGATTTTTCCCGGCCAGCCAGGCGCGTCCCACACCCGATCCGCCATGACGCCAGGCTCCCCGCCCCCTCCTCCCCACGGCACGCTGCACACGCTGCGCACCCTCTTTCCCTATCTCTGGCCCGCGGGCGAGCGCGGCTTGAAGATCCGGGTCGTGGCCGCCCTGCTCTGCCTCTTCGCGGCCAAGGGCGCCACCGTCTACGTGCCGGTGCTGTATAAGCATGCCGTCGACGCGCTAAGCGGTGGCGCGCCGGGCGCCGTGGCCGTGCCGCTGGGCTTCATCCTGGCCTACGGCGCGGCGCGCGTGCTCTCGCTGCTCTTCGCCGAACTGCGCGACGCGCTGTTCGCCCGGGTCGGACAGCACGCCATCCGCGCGGTCGGCCTGCGCATATTCCGCCACCTGCACGGTCTGGCGCTGCGCTTTCACCTGTCGCGCCAGACCGGCGGGCTTACGCGCTCCATCGAACGCGGCACCAAGGGCATCCAGACCCTGCTCTCGTTCCTGCTCTTCAACATCCTGCCCACCTTCTTCGAGCTCGGGCTGGTCTGCGCCGTGTTGTGGAAAATGTTCGACGGCTGGCTGGCCCTGGCCACGGGCGCCACGGTCGCCCTGTATATCGCCTACACGCTGGCCGTCACCGAGTGGCGCGCGAAATTCCGCCGCCAGATGAACGAAACCGATTCCGAAGCCAACACCAAGGCCATCGAAAGCCTGCTGAACTACGAGACGGTCAAGTATTTCGGCAACGAAGAGCACGAGGCGCGCCGCTACGACGCCTCGCTCACCCGCTACGAACGCGCGGCCGTGCGCAGCCAGGTCAGCCTGTCCGTTCTCAACATCGGGCAGGCGGCCATCATTTCCGCCGGCCTGACGCTGGTCATGTGGATGGCCGCGCGCGGCATCGCGCAGGGCCGCCACACGCTGGGCGATTTCGTGCTGGTCAACACCTATCTGCTGCAGCTCTACCAGCCGCTCAGTTTCTTCGGCTTCATCTACCGCGAGATCAAGCAATCGCTCATCGACATGGAGCGCATGTTCGAACTGCTGGGCCAGGACCGCGAAATCGCCGACCGCCCGGGCGCCGCGCCCCTGCGCGTGGCCGGCGGCGCCGTGGAATTCCGCGACGTGCGCTTCGGATACGATGCGCGCCGCCCCATTCTCAAGGGCGTGAGCTTCGCCATCCCGGCCGGCAAGACCGTGGCCGTGGCGGGCAGTTCCGGGGCCGGCAAATCCACGCTGGCGCGCCTGCTGTTCCGCTTCTACGACGTCGACTCCGGCGCCATCCTGATCGACGGCCAGGACATCCGCGACGTCACCCAGGCCAGCCTGCGCGCGGCCATCGGCGTGGTGCCGCAGGACACGGTGCTCTTCAACGACACCATCCGCTACAACATCGGCTACGGCCGGCCCGGGGCCAGCGAGGCGGAGATCCGCGAAGCCGCCCGCCTCGCCCACATCGACGGGCTCATCGACGCCATGCCCGACGGCTACGGCACCCTGGTGGGCGAGCGCGGCCTGAAACTCTCCGGCGGAGAAAAGCAGCGCGTGGCCATTGCCCGCACGCTGCTCAAGCGTCCCGCCATCTTCCTGTTCGACGAAGCCACCAGCGCCCTGGACACCCACACCGAGCGCGAAATCCAGGCGAACCTGCGCGAGGTCAGCCAGGACCGCAGCACGCTCATCATCGCCCACCGGCTCTCCACCGTGGCCGATGCCGACGAGATACTCGTCCTGGCCGAGGGCCGCATCGTCGAACGCGGCCGCCACGCGCAACTGCTGGCCCGCGGCGGACTGTACGCCAGCCTCTGGGCCCGCCAGCAAAGCGCCCTCGCCGCGCAGGAGGATTGAGCGCCCGCCGGGCCGGGATTGACAGCGCGATGGCGCTGGCCGAACATCGCACCCTTTTCGAGGCCCGCCATGCCCAACGCCTGTTCCGACACCGAAATCCGCGTCTGCGCCGCCGGCGATCTCGCCGAGGGCGGCCTGGGCGTGAAAGTGCCCGTCACCGACGGATCGGGCCGCACCACCGCGTTTTTCGTGCGCTACCAGGGCCGCGTGTACGGCTATCTGAACCGCTGCGCCCACGTGGGCGTAGAACTGGACTGGGAAGGCAGCTTCTTCACCCGCGCGGCGACCTGCTCATGTGCGCGCGGCACGGTGCGACCTACCAGCCCGACACCGGCCTGTGCGTGGGCGGCCCCTGCAAGAACGGCCGCCTCGTCGCGCTGCAGGTGCAGGAACGCGACGAGGCCGTCTACTGGACGCCAGCCGGCAAGATCCAGCCCGTGGCGGACTGACTTCGCGGCCGGCCTATGCGCGGGCGGACGCCGGCTGGGCTTCGTTCCCGCGCTCGGCGTAGCGCCGGGCCAGCATGGCGCACACCATGAGCTGCATCTGGTGAAAAATCATCAGCGGCAGCACCACGATGCCCATTTGCGCCGTGCCGAACAGCACCGTGGCCAGCGGTATTCCCGACGCCAGCGATTTCTTCGAGCCGCAGAACACCAGCGTGATCTCGTTTTCCTTGGACAACCCGAGCCTGCGGCTGCCCCAGGTGGTAACGGCCAGCACGACGCCCAGCAGCAGCGCATTGACCAGCACCAGCGTCGCCAGATCCCGGGGCGGGAACGCATGCCAGATGCCCTGGGCCACGGCTTCGCTGAACGCCGTGTACACGGCGAGCAGAATGGAGCTGCGGTCCACCTTGGCCAGCACGCGGCTGTTGCGCCTGGCCCAGGCGCCGATCCAGGGGCGCAGCAGGCTGCCCGCCGCGAACGGCAGCAGCAACTGCACCAGGATGCGCCCCGCGTCGGCCAGGCCGTGCCCGCCGCCCTGCCGGTGCAGCAGCACGGCCACCAGCAGCGGCGTCAGCACCGTGCCCAGCAGATTGGACGCGGTGGCCGCGCAGATGGCGCCGGGCACGTTGCCGCGCGCCATGGACGTGAAAGCGATGGAGGACTGCACCGTCGAGGACAAGGTGCAGACGAACAACACGCCCAGCCACAGCGAAGGCGTGAGCAGGCCCGGGAAGGCCGCGCGCAGCGCCAGCCCGAGCAGCGGAAAGAGAATGAAGGTGCACGACAGGATCAGCGCGTGCAGCCGCAGGTCTTTCACCCCCGCGACGATCGCATCCGTGGACAGGCGCGCGCCGTGCAGGAAGAACAGCAGCGAGATCGCGATATTGCTCGCCACCATCATGAAAGACGCGCCCTTGCCCACGGCGGGGAACACACTGGCGAACGCCACCGTGGCGATCAGGATCAGGGTGAAGGTGTCGGGAAGAAAACGGCGCATGGCATCAGGTGTTCCGAAGGGATGCCTGCGACTATAGGCGCGCCGCTTGCCATCGTGAAGTGCGCTAGGTACTTTAACTGCTATTGGATATTCCTATAGCCGTCCTCCATGCTCAATCCCCTCTGGCTCAAGACCTTCGCCGCCGCCGCGGCCGCGCCCAGCTTCTCCGAGGCCGCGCGACGGCTGGGCCTGACCCAGCCCACGGTCAGCGAACACATCCGGCAGCTCGAAACCTCGCTGGGGCGCAAGCTGTTCCTGCGCGACACGCATTCGCTGGCGCTCACCAGCGACGGGCGCAGCCTGCTGGTGCATGCCCAGCTCATCCTCCAGGCGCACGAAAGAGCGCAGAAACTGTTCGATGCGCCGCGGCTGCGCGGCCGCGTGCGGCTGGGCACCTCCGACGACCTGGCGCTGGGCCCCCTGCCCGGCGTGCTGGCCGCGTTCCGCCAGGAACACCCGGAAGTGGAGCTGGACATCACGATCGGCGTGACCAGCGAACTCTACAAGCTGCTGGACGACCACCGCCTCGACGTGATGATCGGCAAGCGCCGCCAGGGCGACCGGCGCGGCCAGACGCTGCACAAGGAAGCCCTGCTCTGGCAAGCCCGCGAGGGCCTGCGCCTCGCGCCCGAAGCCCCCCTGCCGCTGATCCTGCTGCGCGAACCCAGCGTCACCCGCACGCTGGCGCTGGAAGCGCTGGCGCGCGCGGGCCGCGGCTGGCAGATCGTCTGCACCAGCACGAGCTACGCGGGATGCCAGGCGGCGGCGCGCGCCGGACTGGGCATCACCGTGCAGCCCTCGCACCTGTCCACGGCGGGGCTCGCGCCGCCGGCCGGCGCGCTTGCGCTGCCCGCGCTGCCGCAAGTGGAATTCATCGTGATTTCGGCCCCCTCGCCCAACCGTCCGACCCAGGCGCTGACGGACATCCTGATGCGCAGCACACTGGTGTAGGCGGCCGGGCTATTCGGGCAGCGGGTCGGGCACGCCGTCGGCATCGACGGACTGGACGCGGTCCAGCGCGTTGCGCGCGGCCGACATGGCTTCCACCGTGCTGCGAAAGCGCCGGCGCACGAAGATCTCGAAGACGCGGTTCTGTTCCCCGGGCGCTGCTTCCTGCTCCGGCCGGGCCTCGGCCTGCGGCGGCCTGACGGCAGCCGTGGGCCGGGTTTCGAGGAAAGCGCGCGGAGGCACGCGCCCTTCGGGCTGCGTGGCATAGGCCACTACGGAAAAACCGCCGATGATTTTCTCGGCCATACCCACTCCTGTTGGAACGCGCGCGCGGCTCCCGCGGAGGCGGCCGTCGGGCGCGATATGTCCCGACTACGGCCCTCCGAATGGCAAACTTAAACAAGAAAGTCAGAATTTCGGGCGCCGGGGCGCAGGCCGCGGCGGGCCATGGAGCGGGCTGGCCTCAGCCGGCGGGCGCGTCGTCCATACGGCCGCGCACGTATCCGGCCACGGTTTCGAGCACTTGCGACAGATCCGCGCGCAACTGCTCGAAGCCTGCGTTGCGCTCGCGCGTGGCTTCGTCCATGTAGAGCGGCCGCCGGATTTCCACCTGCAGGCTGTGGCGCCGCTGCGCGGGCTGGCCGATCTGGGCGATCAGTTGCACGCCCTTGTAGGGGTCGTTGCGCGCCACCGTATAGCCGCGGGCGCGCAGCGCCTCCTCGATGAGGGCGACGAAGCCCGGCTCGCAGGTGGCGCCGTCGCGGTCGCCGAGCACGAAATCGGCCAGCGGGCGCGGACTCTGCCGGCCCAGGCGCTCATAGGCGTCGTTGGGCATCGAGTGCAGGTTCAGGTGCCAGACCGCGCCGAAACGCTCCTGGGTCCGCCGGATGGCGGCAGCCAGGGCCTCGTGGTAGGGCTGGTAATAGGCCTGGATGCGGTGGCGCACTTCGGCCAGCGACAGCTTGCGGTCGTAGATGGGCGTGGACTTGTCCATGCGGCGCCAGATCAGCCCCTTGCCCAGCCGCGTCTTCTCGCCCGGATCCAGCGGCTCGGGCCAGGGCTCGGCCAGCAGTTCCGGATCGAGGTCGCGCAGCGTGCGGTTGGGGTCGATGTACACGCGCGGAAAGTTCGCCGCGATGAGCGTGGCGCCCAGCGCGGGCGCGGCCGACCACAACGCGTCGACGTGGGTGTCCTCGCCCTGCCGCAACTGGGCCAGGGTGGCGCTGGCGCCGAAATCCGCGGGATAGCGCTCGCCGCTGTGCGGCGAGTCACAGACCAGCGGCAAGGCCGGGCCCTGCGGTTCGTATACGGAAACGGCGTCGAAGTCGGCTTGCGTCATCGTCAGTCAGCCTCGATGCGGGCGGTCTTGGCAACCTTGGCGTAGCGCGCCAGGGCCTGTTCGATCTGCGCCTGGAATTCCTGGGGCGTGGTGGGCATGAGCGTACCGCCGACGTCCTCGGCCTTCTTGCGGAACTCGGGGTCTTCCATGGCGGCGCGCACGGCCTTGTTCAGCCGTTCGATCACGGCGGCAGGCGTGCCGGCCGGCGCCACCAGGCCGAACCAGCCGCCCGTGCCCATGTCGGGATAGCCCAGCTCGATATACGTGGGCACGTCGGGCAGCAGCGGCGAGCGCTGCGCGCCGAGCACGGCCAGGGCCCGCAGCTTGCCGCCCTGCACCTGCGGCAGGGTAGACGAGAGATTGTCGGTAATGGCGTCGACCTGGCCGCCCATCACGTCATTGAGCGCCGGGCCCGCGCCGCGGTACGGCACGTGCAGCAGCTTGACGCCGGACAGCATCATGAAGTTCTCGATGTTCACGTGTCCCAGCGACCCCACGCCGGGCGAGGCGAAGCTGTACTTGTCGGGCGAGCCCTTGGCCAGCGCGACGAACTCGGCCATGTTCTTGGCCGGCACCTGCGGATTGATCGCGAAGATGCTGGGCACGGCCAGCACGTTGCCGATGGGCGCGAAGTCCTTGACCGGGTCGTAGTTCAGGCGGCGGTACACGGCCGGGTTGGAGCCATGCGTGCTCATCGTGGCCATGCCGATGGTGTAGCCGTCCGGCGTGGCGCGCGCCACCTGCTCCATGCCCAGCGAGCCGCCCGCGCCGGCCTTGTTTTCCACCACGATGGTCTGCTTGAGATCGCGGCCGGCGTATTCCGCGATGAGGCGCGCCACGATGTCGGTCGAGCCGCCGGCCGCGAAGGGCACTACCAGCTTGATCGGGCGCGCGGGATAGTCGGCCGCCCGGGCGGGCATGGCGACGGCGGACGCCAGGGAAACGATGCCGGCGAGCGCAAGGCGCGCGGACCGGCCAAGAAAACGGCGGGACATGAGGCAACTCCGAAAAGGGAATGGCGAAGAAGCCGCAAGTGTCCGAACTTTACGCTGGAGCATCAAACGACTATATTGCACGCTTTCATTACCAGCAGTCATTCTAAGTACGGTCATGCGCCTGCACTCGCCGTCCATGTCCGAGCTGCATGCGTTCGTGGCGGCGGCGCGGCTGGGCAGCTTCACCCTGGCCGCGCGGGAACTCTGCGTTACCCAGGGCGCCATCAGCCGTGCCATCTCGCGCCTGGAGACGCACTTCGGCCAGCCGCTCATGCGGCGCAACGCCCACGGCCTCGCGCTCACCGAAACCGGCCGCCGGCTGTATGAAGAAGCGCGCGAGCCGCTGGCTCGCATCGAAGCCCTGAGCGCCGAGCTGCGCGCCGCCGACCGCCGCCTGCGCCTGACGATCTCCAGCGTGCCCACGCTGGCCAGCGCCTGGCTGGTGCCCCGGCTGCCCGATTTCCACCAGCGCCACCCCGGCATCCAGCTCGGCTTTGCCGCCTACCGGCGCAACGAGGACTTTTCCGGCGCCACGCCCGACGCCAGCATTCTGTCGGGCGTCGAAGGCCAATGGCCCGGGTGGCAGGCCGACTACGTCATCGGCCGCGAAATGGTGGTCATCTGCCATCCGCAGCGGCTGGCGGCGCGGCGCGCCCGGGGGCTATGGAACACGCCGGCCGGCCTGCTGGACGAGCCGCTGCTCTACCACGGCAACGGCGTCGACAACTGGGCCTGGTGGTTTGCCGCCGCCGGCGTCGCGCCCGAGGGCGTGCGGCTGGCCAGCGGCTTCGACCAGGTTTCCATTCTGGTGCGCGCCGTCATGGCCGACATGGGCATCGCGGTGCTGCAGCGCTGCCTGGTGCGCGACGACATCGCGGCGGGCCGCGTGGCAGCGCCTTTTCCCGACCTGCCCTGCCGCATCGCCCGCGGCTACTACCTGTGCGCGCCCCCGCAGCGCCGCGACCACTACGCGCTGCGGTGCTTCCGCACCTGGCTGCTGGAAACCGCGGCGGCCGACCCCGATGTCGCCGGCGCGCCGGGTCAGGCGGCTGAGCCGTCCGGCTCGCCGAAAGCGGCGGAACAAACAAAGGCGGGCCTCCAGGGCCCGCCTTCTCTGCTGCTCAATCGCCTTGCAACCGCCACCCGCGCTGTCGTGAACGACCCTCTCAGGGCGCCAGCTTGAAACCGAGGTCCACGCCCCACTTGTCCGTCTCGCGCAGCCACTTGGCGCCGCACACCAGGCATCGGAAGTGATCTTCGCGGCTTTCCTCGCGGCCTTTCTGCGTAGGGTGGGTGAATCCCTGATGACCGAGCTGGGCGTGCGGCGCAACCCCGGCAAGCCCGGGATGAATGCGTTGGCAAGCCTGGCACATAACGCTCATTGATGCTACCCCTTAAAAAAACTTACAAAAGTGTAAGGGATTTCACCAATATTTTTCTATCAAAATCCAGGTCCAAAAGGAAAGAATCTTGTTAGCGTGCTAACTTAATTACGTTTTGCAACTCTTCCAGGCACGTCGCCAGATGGTAGGGAGAGGTGGACGGCATGTCGCCGCGGGTGACCTGGCCCTGCCCGTCCAGGCATTCATGCCAGCCTCCCGGGTGCAGAAAATCCCGGTTGAAGCGGACCAGCGCCGGCTCCAGGACAGCCAGATCGCCAGTAGCCGCCAGCATGCGCAGATATTCGGTCTGGGCCCAGATGCGGCGCGTGTCGTCGAGCACGCCGCCGCGCATGTCGAGCGCGGCCCGCACCGAGCCGTCGTCTACCCCGTGGCGGCGGGCCCATGCCACCCCGCGCGGCAGGAAATCGGGCAATTCGAGGCCGTCGTAGACGTCTTGCGCGCCGTGCACCAGGGTCATCCACTCGAACTGGTGCCCGGGCTCGAGACGATTGTCCGCCGTCCCCATCGCCTCCTCGGCAATGCACTGTGAGGGCGGATGCAGGAATGCCGCCGCCACGGCCTGCCCCAGGCGGCGCAGGCGTTGCGCGAAAAGCGCCGGCTCGGCGATCTGCGCCGCCGCCAGGTAGGACTCCGTCAGGTGCATCATGGGGTTCTGCGCCGGGCCGCGCACGACCCGCCGCCAATCGGCGCCCAGCGCGCTGGCGTAGAGCTCATCGCCGGTGCGGAAATGCGCCTCGATGTGCTCCGCGGTCTCCAACATCAGCCGGCGCGCCTGCGCCGCGCGCGAGCTGCGGAAATAGGCCGCGCAGGCAAACACTACGAATGCATGCGTGTAGAGATCCTGAGTGTCGTCCAGCGGCTTGCCCTCGGCATCCACGCTGAACCGCCAGCCGCCGTGCTCCGCGTTGCGGAACGTGCGCGTCAGCGATTCGAAGAGCCTGCCGGCGTGCTCGCGCGCGCCCGGCGCCCGCGCGTTGGAGAAAACGTAGAGCTGACGCGCGCACGCCATGGCGCGATAGCGCACCGGCGGCAAGGGCCGGCCGCTGGCCGCGTCCAGCGACTCGTAGGGCAGGCCCAGGGTCTGGTTGAACCCTGGGCCCATCCACATGGGAAGGATGAGGGAGTCGAAGTGATCGCCCAGCACACGAATGTGCCGCGCGAGCGGGGAATGGGTCTGTGCGGCGGCCATGTCGGAACGGCGGGTAATCCGGAAAGTGCGGCGTATCGCGGCGTGTCGGGATGTTTGCCGCGACGATGTCTCATGGAGGATTATCGCCGGAATTTCCGGGCCGGGCCGCCCTGGGGCACAGACCGGGCAGACTCGCTTTCAGTGCAAAACACACTAGCGAAAGATGTTCTCCTTGACCCAGTCTTGCGCGAACGCTTCCGCGCGATCCCGCGCCTCATCCAGCGAGGCGCAATTGCCCAGATGGGAAAAAGCGGCATCCACTTCCGTGCCGCCCTCGGCCGTCACCGTCAGCAATACGCCATATCCGCCGGTATCCATGGCCGCCGTGGAAACGTCGATCAGTACTTCCTGGTCGCGATGCTGCATGGGTTCCTCCCAGTCGGTTGCCTAAACGCGTCTGAACGCGTGAACCACGCGTGACGCCGCGGGTTTGCTCGCGAGCAGCCGCGCCAATGAATAGACATGCTTGCGTCACGCAAGTTCATCTTAACGGCAGCCGACCCTTCCGGATACGTCGGGAAGCAGCCAAATGGCACAGTAATTCACGGGAATTCGCCGCTGTCGCGGCACAATCGGGGAACGATGGGCGCAACAAACCAGACACAGTTGGCGAAATGTATCGCGGGCGCGATCAGCGGCGGTGGATAGCGGCGGGGTCTTCCATGCGCAGGGCCAGTTCGCCCTTGGCGGTCACACGCCAGCGGCCGGGTCCGGCCGGCTCGATGCAGCGCAGGGTTTCGAGCGCCTGGAGCACGTCGGCGGGCACCTCGTCGGCCGGCCGGGCGTCCGCTTCGCCGCTTTCGGCGATCACGCGCAGCCACTCTCCCAATTCGCCCTTCTTGAAACGATGCAATGCCATGGAATCCTTCCTGCCAAACGCGGTAAAGATAGCACGCCGCGCGCTCAGGCAAGCAGCCTGGGCAGCGACGCCGCCAGCAGCGCGATGCCGGAGAGCGTCAGCAGCCCCAGCACGACCCGCCGGAATGCCGCATCGCTGATGCCCGTGTACACGCGCGTACCCAGCCAGGCGGGCACCAGCATCGCGGGCAGGACCACCGCGAACTGCGGCAGCATGGCGGACGTGACCACGCCGGTGACGACATAGCCGATCATCGTCACCGTCAGCATGGACAGGTTGAAATTCTGGATGACGGCGCGCTGCGTATCGCGGTCGTATCCCCTCAAGGTGCACCACAGCGTGGGAATCACGCCGGTGAATCCGCCCAGCCCACCCATGACGCCGCCCATCAGCCCCGCCACGCCGTCGGCCGTGCGGCCGCCCACCGAAATGCGCGGCAGGCGGCCCGCGCAGAGCATGAGGGGGCACCAGACGGCCAGCAGCCCGCCGATGCAGACTTTGAAGACCACGGGGTCGAGATAGGGCAGCACTTTCAATCCCAGGGGGATGCCAAGCAGGCCCCCGGCCACGAATGGCAGCAGCCGCGCCAGCGCGAAGCCCCGTCGCACCGTGAACGCCGCCAGCAACTGGCCGCTGAGCGCGCCGAACACCGCCATCGGCGCGGCCAGCCGGGGCTCCACCGTCCAGGCCCAGAACGACATGGCCACCATGCCGAACCCGAACCCCGACAGCCCCTGCACGAAGCCCGCGGCCATTGCGCCGGCCGCCAGCACCAGGTAAAGCTCGCCCATTCTTTCCCGCCCCTGCGGTCGTCAGCCGAAAGCGCCACATTCTACCGGCGCGGCGCGCCGCCGACGCTGCCCGGGCCAGGCGGCGCCCGGCTATATTCACGGCATAGATGAATTGAAAACCCGCCCCTTACAGGTGATTCATGCTGGACATCGATCTCGACGCCACGGACATCCGCATCCTCAACGAGCTCCAGCGCGACGCACGCCTCACCAACGTCGAACTCGCCTCCCGCGTGAATCTCTCGCCCTCCCCCTGCCTGGCGCGGGTCCGCCGCCTCGAATCCGAGGGCCTGATCGACCGGCGCGTCACGCTGCTCAATGCGCGCAAGCTCGGGCTCAAGGTGAACGTCTTCATTCAGATCTCGCTGGACAAGCAGCGCAAATCGACACTGGACACGTTCGAACGCGAAATCGCCGTGCTGCCCGAAATCATGGAGTGCTATCTCATGTCGGGCGACGCCGACTACCTGGTGCGTGCGCTGGTGCCCGACGTGGACGCGCTGGAGCGGCTGATCGTGCAGCACATCACGCGCATTCCCGGCGTGGCCAGCATACGCTCGAGCTTCGCGCTCAAGCAGGTGCTCTACACCACCGCGGTGCCCCTGCCCTGACGCTTGCGGCCCCGCAGCAGGCGGACCACAATGAAGCCACGGCCGCCGCGCGGACGGCCCCCGCATCGCAAAGGAGACCGCCATGCCAGAAACCGAATGGTTCCCGGGAAGCTCGCTGCCCGAACGCCAGGGCTATTTCGAAGTCGAATTCTCCACCGGCGAGGTCGAAATCACCCGCTATGGCATGCTGGGCTGGGAGCCCGAAGAAGAACGCGGCCACATCGTGCGCTGGCGGGGCCTGGATCCCAAGATCGAGGCCGCGGAAATCGAACGGGCCAACGCCCTGCGCGCCGGCGGCGATTCGCTGCTCGGCTGAAGCGCGCCGGATCGCGGGCGGCGCCCCCCCGCACAAACGGCAAACGCCGCGCGGCAGTCCCGCCGCGCCGGCCCGTTTGTTCGCGCAGAGGCGGGCGCGAAACGCCCGCCTTGCCGCACTCAGAGATCCAGCTTGGAAATCTTGGTGCCCGCCAGCGAAACGCCGGCCATCAGGCCGCCATTGTTCATCACGAAGCCCACGATGGGCTGCTGGGCGGTGTTGGTGTCGATACGGCCGTTGGCGCCGATGTTGGCCACGGCCACCGTCGCGTCCGCGCCCACGGTCCACCCGGCGCTGTTGCGGAACTTGTTCAGCGCGTCATCCGTCATGAAAAGCAGCACCATTGCCTTGGACTGCGCGCCGGCCTGGAAGCCGATCGAGCCCGCCGTCGTGCTGTAGTAGCCCGCGGGAGCGCCGCCCACGCGCAGCACGCCCTTGCCGTGCTCGGCGCCGACGATGAAGCTGCCGCTCAGCACGTCGGGAAACACCAGCACGCCCTTGGCGCGCGCCACCAGTTCCTTGGACTGCGGCGAAGCCTCGTACAACCGGGTCAGCGTCGCGTTGGCCGCGCTGTTGAGCGACTGGCGCTGTTCCGTTGCCGTCGCGCTGGTCTTGGGCGGCGTAGCGGTGCAGCCGACGAAGAGCACGCTGGCCGCGCCCAGGGCGACAGCGATACTGGCACGACGAAAAGCAGGAAATGTGTCGAACATGGAACGCTCCTTGTTGTTGTACATCCTCAACCACTCTAATCGCATGGCGCGCGGCGGCAAGCCCGGGATTGTGATAAACGAAACAAAACATCAACGCCGCATGGCGGAATCTCCCCCTGCGGAGACGAACCGGCTGGCCCCGGATGCCGCTTCAGAGAATGCCATAGCGCGGCTCGCCGGTCGCCGGGTCGATGGACAGGATACCAGCCAGCACGAGTTCGGCATGGCGCAGCGCCGAGGCCATATCCGGAAAGGTCACGAAACGGGGCAGGGACCAGCGGGCCTCCAGCCCTCCATCCTCCCGCGACACGACAATCTCGATCGCCAGCACGCCCTTGTCCAACATCACCGCCTCGCCCCGCACCATGAACCCATCGATATAACGACGCGGCCCAGCCGCCATCTTCGCCCCCTATCCGGACCAGGCCCCACGCCTGCGACATGACGCAAGATTCTTTCCTTGAAAGGCTTTGTTTTCAAGAGGTTACGAATCACTAGTTCATCTAGTAGCTTTGCATCTTGCGCGCCCGGGCGCCCGGCCCCTCATCCTTTTGCACGATACCCATCCTCCGGCGCCGCCTACCATAGAGACCAAGAGGGAAAACCCGAAGCCCGGCCGCGGGGCCGGCTGACGCATCCTGTGGAGGAAATCCATCATGGCATTCGGCTCACGCTTGTCCGACGTCATTCTCGAAGTGTCCGGGGCGTCCACGGTGCGCGTGGAGCGCCGCCTGCTGCGCCTGCGCCCGACCGACGTGCAATCGCCGCCGCGCAGCCTGTACCGATGCAGCCTGCCGACCGGCGAAACGGTGGAATGGCTGGGCGCAACGCGTTATCGCCTGCCCGACGGGCGCGTCGGCGTGGCGGTCGCACATGAACGGCCCATCCGGCGGCCGCCGGATTGGTCATAGCGAAGTGGTGGCGACAAACGCCCGGCCGCAATAAGCGCCGTGAAGACGGCATCGACGACGGGACGCCAATACGGGAGATGAAAGCGGAGCCTCGAAACTGCAATCTTCTACCCCGTCGCCGCGCGGAAAAGATAATCGCCCGCCCCGCCGCGATAAACCCTTGAGCGCCATCAGCAATAACCGGTCTTGGCGCAATCACTTAATGATTAATTGCTCGCATTTTTTTTGCGCCGAGTCTCGTACCTCGTCCCTTGCCCCTCGCCCCCCTGCCCGCAAAAAAACCGTTGAAAATGACAAAGGCCGTCAGTGATTTCTCACTGACGCCTTTAGAACAATGGTCGGGACGGCGGGATTCGAACTCGCGACCCCTTGCACCCCATGCAAGTGCGCTACCAGGCTGCGCTACGCCCCGAAAGAAAAAGAGTATAGCAGAACTAAATTTTGTTTGCACGCCTTCGCGCAAAAAATTCGCTCGCCCCCAAAAAATTTCCATTGCCGGTCCCGCGCGATTGCCCGGAACCGCACCCGCAAAAAAACGGCGCGCGTCCGGAGCGACGAATCGTCCGGCCGGCGCGCGTGGCCGCCATCGGACGGCCATGGTTCTCGCGCGTCAGTGCGCCTGCGCGGCC
>NZ_LHSJ01000067.1:0-23059 GCF_001270295.1 Achromobacter sp. DMS1
GCCGCGGAGCGGCGGCGCTGGCCTGGCGCGAGCGTCGGCCGCTGGCGAGATAGGAATCGGGCAGCGAGGCGTTGACGAAGGTGCCGTTGCCCTGGCGGCTGCGGGTGTAGCCTTCGGCCTGGAGCTGGCTGTATACGTGGACCACGGTATTGCGCGCGATGCCCAGCTCGGCCGCCAGGTCGCGCGTGGCGGGCAGGCGGGTGTCGGCGGCGATGGCGCCCTCCAGGATGGCCTCGCGGATGCCCTGGTACAGCCGGCGGTTCATGGGGCCGCTGGCGTCGGCCAGGCGCAGCTGCAGCAGGTCGCCAACGATGGAGCGCAATTGGTTCTACCCGTTTTACTAAAGTGGTTCTTACAAATGGAGCCATAGTAGCATTAAATAGGTGTTTTACCGCCCCCCTGTCTCCGAGGTTGAGATGAAGAATCAGGATCTGAACACCCGCCGTTCCCTGGCCACGCCGCGCGGCGTCGGCGTCATGTGCGATTTCTATGCGGTGCGCGCCGAGAACGCCACGCTGTGGGATGCCGAAGGCAAGGAATACATCGATTTCGCCGGCGGCATCGCCGTGCTGAACACCGGCCACCTGCACCCCAAGGTGAAGGCCGCCGCCGCCGCCCAGCTCGACAACTTCACGCACACGGCCTACCAGATCGTGCCCTACGAGGGCTACATCTCGCTGGCCGAGCGCATCAACCGCCTCGCCCCCATCGACGGCCTGAAGAAAACCGCCTTCTTCACCACCGGCGTCGAAGCGGTGGAAAACGCCGTCAAGATCGCCCGCTCGGCCACCGGCCGCTCCGGCGTCATCGCCTTCACGGGCTCGTTCCATGGCCGCACCATGCTGGGCATGGCGCTGACCGGCAAGGTCGCCCCCTACAAGCTGTCGTTCGGCCCCATGCCGGGCGACATCTATCACGTGCCGTTCCCCAACGCCACGCAGTCCATCACCGTTGCCGACTCGCTCAAGGGCCTGGACCTGCTGTTCAAGGCCGACATCGATCCCAAGCGCGTGGCGGCCATCATCGTCGAACCCGTGCAGGGCGAAGGCGGCTTCAACATCACCCCGCCCGAGCTGATGACCGCGCTGCGCAAGATCTGCGATGAGCACGGCATCCTGCTGATCGCCGACGAAGTGCAGACCGGCTTTGCCCGCACCGGCAAGCTGTTCGCCATGCAGCACCACTCGGTGCAGGCCGACCTGATCACCATGGCCAAGAGCCTGGGCGGCGGCTTCCCGATCTCCGGCGTGGTGGGCCGCGCCGAAGTCATGGACGCGCCGGCCGCCGGCGGCCTGGGCGGCACCTATGCCGGCAACCCGCTGGCCGTGGCCGCGGCGCATGCCGTACTGGACGTGATCGAGGAAGAAAAGCTCTGCGAACGCGCCGCCCGGCTGGGCGAGAAGCTGCGCGCCCATCTCGAGGGCCTGCGCGCCAAGGTGCCGGCGATCGCCGACGTGCGCGGCCTGGGCTCCATGGTGGCGCTCGAGCTGAACGACCCGGCCACGGGCAAGCCCGACGCCGAGGCGGTCAAGCGCGTGCAGGCCCGCGCCATCGAGCGCGGCCTGATTTTGCTAAGCTGCGGTGTGTACGGCAACGTTCTGCGCTTCCTGTACCCCTTGACCATCCCCGACGCCCAGTTCGACCGCGCGCTGGAGATTCTGTCCGAATCCCTCGCGGCCTGACCCCGGCGAACCCACCGGCTTCACGGCCGGCGCGTGCCGCGGGCGCTGCCCGCGGCCTTTGCCGGCCGACCATCCAATCAAGGAGACTCCAGCATGACCCAACTGCCTCGCCCCCTGAGCCGTCCCGACCTGCTGCGCGATGCCTGCTACATCGACGGCAAGTGGGTGGGCGCCGGCTCCGGCCCCGCCATTGCGGTGGACAACCCCTCCACCGGCAAGACCATCGTCTCCGTGCCCAAGCTGGGCCGCAAGGAAACCGAGCAGGCCATCGCCAGCGCCAACGCCGCGCTGCCCGCCTGGAGCGCCAAGACCGGCAAGGAACGCGCCGCCATCCTGCTGAAGTGGGCCCAGCTCATGATGCAGCACCAGCAGGACCTGGCCACCATCATGACCGCCGAACAGGGCAAGCCCGTGACCGAGGCGGCCGGCGAAATCGCCTACGCGGCCTCGTTCCTGGAATGGTTCGGCGAAGAAGCCAAGCGCATCGACGGCGACGTGCTGCAAAGCCCCAAGGCCGGGCAGCGCCTGCTGGCGCTCAAGCAGCCCATCGGCGTCACCGCCGCCATCACGCCCTGGAACTTCCCGGCCGCCATGATTACCCGCAAGGCCGGCCCCGCGCTGGCGGCCGGCTGCACCATGGTGCTCAAGCCCGCCCAGCAGACGCCGCTGAGCGCCCTGGCCCTGGCCGTGCTGGCCGAGGAAGCCGGCGTGCCGCCCGGCGTGTTCCACGTCATCACCGGCAGCTCGCGCGAGATCGGCGCGGCGCTGTGCGAAAGCGACGTGGTGCGCAAGCTGAGCTTCACCGGCTCCACCGAAGTGGGCCGCACGCTCATGGAACAGTGCGCGCCCACCATCAAGAAGCTCTCGCTCGAACTGGGCGGCAACGCGCCCTTCATCGTGTTCGACGACGCCGACCTGGACCGCGCGGTGGACGGCATTCTCGCCTCCAAGTACCGCAACGCCGGCCAGACTTGCGTGTGCGCCAACCGCATCTACGTGCAGGCGGGCGTGTACGAGGAAATCGCCAGGCGCCTGGTCGAGAAGGTCCAGGCCATGAAGGTGGGCGACGGCTTCGCCGACGGCGTGACCCAGGGTCCGCTGATCGACGCCAACGCGGTGGAAAAGGTGCAGGAGCACATCGCCGACGCCACGGCGCACGGCGCCAAGGTCATCGCGGGCGGCAAGCCGCACGCGCTGGGCGGCACGTTCTTCGAGCCCACCGTGGTGCGCGACGTGACGCAATCCATGCGCTTCGCCACCGAGGAAACCTTCGGCCCCGTGGCCCCGCTCTTCCGCTTCGAAACCGAGGAAGAAGTGATCCGCATGGCCAACAACACCATCTTCGGCCTGGCCGCCTACTTCTACACCCGCGACTACGCCCGCATCTGGCGCGTCTCGGAAGGCCTGGAATACGGCATCGTCGGCATCAACACCGGCATCATCTCCAACGAGGTCGGCCCCTTCGGCGGCGTGAAGCAGTCGGGCCTGGGCCGCGAAGGCTCGAAGTACGGCATCGAGGAATACCTCGAGATCAAGTACCTCTGCGTGGACCTGGGAGGGTAAGGCCCACCCCCGGAGCGCCACGGGCGCGTCCCCTCCAGGGAGCGCCGCCACGGACCGGCAAAGCCGGATCCGTGCGGCCCTGGCCGGGAGGGCCGCGCCAAGCCGCCGCGCTTCTTCCTTGTGAAGACATGGGGACCGGCAGGGCGTGAAGGGGCGGGCTTCGGCCCGCCCCTTTTGCCGCCTGCGCGCCCGGCTTATCCCCGCAAATTGTGGACAACCCGGCCGAAAAGTCCTGGACAGTCTTGAAAAGCCCTTTTGATTCAATCCCTTGCGGAATGCGATCAAATGCCGCCCAGGCATGCTAGATTTGCGCGTTGCCTGGACGAATCACGATGAGCAGAACATTCACCCGCGAAGAGACGCGCCGGCTGGCGGCCATCCTGGCCGACACGGCCCAGGCCGAAGTCATGCCGCATTTCCGCAACCTGCCCGAAGGGGCCGTGCGCGGCAAGAGCTCGGCGCGCGACCTGGTCACCGACGCCGACGAAGCCGCCGAGCGCATGATCAGCGCGCGCCTGGCCAAGCTGTACCCCGGCGCCGTGCTGATCGGCGAAGAGGCGTCCACCCGCAATCCCGCCCTGCTGAACATGCTGGTCGATGCCGATCTGGCCTTCCTGATCGACCCCATCGACGGCACCCGCAATTACGTGGCGGGGCTGCCGCTCTTCGGCATGATGATCGCCGCCTGCCACCGCGGCGACGTAATCGCGGGCGTCATCTACGACCCCGTCCACCGCGACGCCGCGCTGGCGGTGCGCGGCGAAGGCGCCTGGGTGGAATACGAGCACGGCCGCCAGGCGGCGCTGGCCGTGGCCAGCCCGGCCCCGCCCTCGGAAATGGACGGCATGATCGCCACCGGCGCGCTGCCCGAGCCCCTGCGCACCACCGTCAACAGCCATCTGTCGCGGCTGGGCAGCACGGCCTCGCTGCGCTGCGCCGCGCACGAATACCGCATGCTGGCGGCCGGGCATTGCCACATCGCCTTCTACAACCAGCTCACGGCCTGGGACCACGCCGCCGGCTGGCTGCTGCACCGCGAGGCGGGTGGCTACGCCGCCCATTTCGACGGCTCGCCCTACAAGCCCACGCACCGCAGCGGCGGGCTGCTCTATGCGCCCGACGCGGGAAGCTGGCACGCCGCGCGCAAGGCGCTGCTGGGCGAGGAATAGCGGCGCGGCCCGAAGCCTGCGGCGCCCGCTCCTCGCTTAGGCCGGAGCGTACGCGGGGCGGGGGCCCCGCGCGGCCGGCGGCCTCGCGGTAACGGCGGGGCGCGAGCCCGGTCAGCATCTTGAACTGGCGGGTGAATGCGCTGTGGTCGGTATAGCCGCAGCGCATGGCGATTTCCGTGATGGGCATGTCGGTGAGCAGCAGGCGGTGCGCGTGTTCCAGACGGGCCTTGTGGATCATCTGCCGCGG
This sequence comes from Achromobacter sp. DMS1, assembly GCF_001270295.1. Classification (NCBI taxonomy): domain Bacteria; kingdom Pseudomonadati; phylum Pseudomonadota; class Betaproteobacteria; order Burkholderiales; family Alcaligenaceae; genus Achromobacter; species Achromobacter sp. DMS1. Next base: position 4,662 of record NZ_LHSJ01000067.1, read on the forward strand.
CGTCAGGTGGAACACGCGCTTGCAATACCGCTCCAACTGCGCGACGGACATGCCCGCGATGCGCGTGAGCTCCTGCATGGTCACCGGGCCGCCGAAATGGCGGCGTATGTGCGCTTCCACCGCCGCCAGCCGCCGGTAGGCCGGATGCGCGCCGCTGGCCGAGGGCAGGTCGACCGAAATGCCCATCAGGCCGATGATCGCATCGCGGCGGTCGCGGATCGGCCGCTTGTGCGTGAGGCACCAGCCCGGCTCCCGGCTGCCGAACAGGTGCAGCTCCAGCTGGTCCTGCAGGATCACGCCCTGCTTCAGCACGCGCCTGTCCTGCTCGGTGTATCCCGGCCCCAGGTGCGTGGGAAACACCTCCGCGCTGGTCTTGCCGAGCAGCGGCGCCAGCCGCTTCAGGCCGCAGCGCTGCACCAGCGTGCGGTTAGCCAGCAGATAGCGCGCCTGCAGATCCTTGACGAATATCGCGGCGGTGGGCACCGCGTCCAGAATCGGCAAGAACAGCGACAGGCCCGATACCAGCTCTTCGATACTCTCGGGGCGATGCGGAGCGCTTGCGCCATCCACGAGCTCCAGCAGGGTCTGCATCATGGGCATCCAGTCTCCGGCGCGTTTGGCAGGCCGAAATTATGGACATGCCGAACAAGGCGCGTCAACGCGCGGCTCCGCTCCCGCGGGGCGCCGCGCCGGCGAAATCGGAGCCGGCATCGCGACTGTGCCGATTTCATCGTTCCCGGCGGCAAAAACCATCAAGCGCCCGCCCGCCCCCGGGCCCAATAATTCAACGACCCTGACGCAGCCGACAGGCCCGGGCGCGGCGCGCGCCCGTCCGGAGCCGGCATGGAAATGCGCGGTTTCATTCATCGGATCCCATGGCACCGGGAGTTTCCCCGACCGTGCATTTATCGGACGCCGGCCGGGATGATCGATGGGAGATCGTCCGCGGACCTACGACAACCCATAAGGAGACACCATGCCAGGAAAGTTCAAGAAACAGCTCTCGCTGACCGACCTCACGTTCATCGGGCTGGGCGCCATATTCGGCTCGGGCTGGCTGTTCGCGGCCAGCCACGTTGCCGCGATCGCCGGACCCGCGGGAATTTTTTCCTGGCTGCTGGGCGGCTTCGCCGTGCTGCTGCTGGGCATCGTCTATTGCGAGCTGGGCGCGGCCCTGCCGCGCGCCGGCGGCGTGGTGCGCTACCCGGTGTACTCCCACGGTCCGCTGCTCGGCTACCTGATGGGTTTCATCACCCTGATCGCCTTCTCCAGCCTGGTGGCGATCGAGGTGGTCGCGTCGCGGCAGTATGCGGCCGCATGGTTCCCGGGCCTGACCAAGGCCGGCTCCAGCGAGCCCACGCTCGCGGGCTGGCTGGTCCAGTTCGGCCTGCTCTGCCTCTTCTTCCAGCTCAACTACCGCAGCGTCAAGACCTTCGCCAAGGCCAACAACCTGGTCAGCGTGTTCAAGTTCATCGTGCCGCTGCTGGTCATCGGCGTGCTGTTCACCTTCTTCAAGCCGGAGAACTTCCAGGTCCAGGGCTTCGCCCCCTTCGGCCTGTCCGGCATAGAAATGGCGGTTTCCGCCGGCGGCATCATCTTCGCCTACCTGGGGCTCACGCCCATCATCTCGGTAGCCAGCGAAGTGAAGAACCCGCAGCGCACCATTCCGATCGCGCTGATTCTTTCCGTGCTGCTCTCGACGGCCATCTACGTGCTGCTGCAACTGGCCTTTCTCGGCAGCGTGCCCACCGCCATGCTGGCCGACGGCTGGGCCGGCGTCTCCAGCGAGCTCGCGCTGCCCTACCGCGACATCGCCATGGCCCTGGGCGTGGGCTGGCTGGCCTACCTGGTGGTCGCCGACGCGGTGATCTCGCCCAGCGGCTGCGGCAACATCTACATGAACGCCACGCCGCGCGTGGTCTACGGCTGGGCGCGGACCGGCACCTTCTTCAAGGTGTTCACCCGCATCGACGAGCCGTCGGGCATCCCGCGTCCCGCGCTGTGGCTGACCTTCGGCCTGTCGGTGTTCTGGACCCTGCCGTTTCCGTCCTGGGAAGCCCTGATCAACGTGGTGTCGGCCGCGCTGGTGCTGAGCTACGCCGTGGCGCCGGTATCCGTGGCCGCGCTGCGCCGCAACGCGCCCGCCATGCCGCGCCCGTTCCGCGTCCGCTGCATGAGCGTGATCGGTCCGCTGTCCTTCATCATCGCCGCGCTGATCGTCTACTGGTCGGGCTGGGGCACCGTGTCCTGGCTGCTGGGCCTGCAGATCCTGATGTTCGCGGTGTACCTGCTGTGCGGCCGCCTGGTGCCCACCCGGCACCTCGACCTGCGCCAGCAGGTGCGCTCCTCGGCCTGGCTCATCGGCTTCTATGCCGCCACCATTGCGCTGTCCTGGCTGGGCAGTTTCGGCGGCCTGGGCGTGCTCGGCCATCCGCTGGACACCATCGCGGTGGCGGCGTGCGCGCTGGGCATCTATTACTGGGGCGCTGCGACGGGCGTGCCCGCCCACCTGGTGCGCCTGGCCGGAGACGATGAAAGCGAGACGGGCGCCGGCGCCGAGAGCCAGGACCGGGACCCCGGGAGCGCCTATGCCCGCGCTTCGTCCTGACGGTCCGGCCGTCTCCCCCTCCGCTCTTGCACGCTTCCAATGGACAGGTTCATGAAACGCATACATGTCATCGACTCCCACACCGGCGGCGAGCCCACGCGCCTGGTGATGCAGGGCTTTCCCGAACTGGCCGGCGCCACGCTGGCCGAAAAGCGCCATGCCCTGCGCGAGCATCATGACCAATGGCGCCGCGCCTGCCTGCTCGAGCCGCGCGGCAACGACGTGCTGGTGGGCGCCCTGTACTGCGCCCCCGAGTCGCCCGGCGCCGTTTGCGGCGTGATCTTCTTCAACAACGCCGGCTACCTCAACATGTGCGGCCACGGCACCATCGGTCTGGCCGCGTCCCTGCGCCACCTCGGAATGATCGGCCCGGGCGTGCACAGGTTCGACACCCCGGTCGGCCCGGTGAGCGCCACCCTGCACGAAGACGGCGCGGTGACCATCGGCAACGTGCCGGCCTACCGCTACCGCCGGCAGGTGCCGGTGGACGTCCCCGGCCACGGCCGCGTGCACGGCGACGTCGCCTGGGGCGGCAACTGGTTCTTCCTGGTTTCCGAACACGGCCAGTCGCTGCGGCTGGACAACGTCGAGGCGCTGACGGCATTCACCTGGTCGCTGCTCCAGGCGCTGCACGCCCAGGGCATCCACGGCGAAGGCGGCGCCCCGATCGACCACGTCGAGCTGTTCGCCGACGACGCCGAGGCCGACAGCCGCAATTTCGTCATGTGCCCGGGCAAGTCCTACGACCGCTCCCCCTGCGGCACCGGCACCAGCGCCAAGCTGGCGTGCCTGGCCGCCGACGGCAAGCTGGCGCCCGGCCAGACCTGGGTGCAGGCCGGCATCACCGGCAGCCGCTTCGAGGGCCGCTACGAATGGGAGGACGGCCGCATCCGCCCTTTCATCACGGGCCGTGCCTACATCACCGCCGACAGCACGCTGCTGATCGACGAACAGGATCCGTTCGCGTGGGGCATCTGAGCCTCCCGGCGCCCGCCTCTCCGCCTTCCCTATCCCGAACCGAACGCTTCAAGGAGCCACGACCATGACCGACAACATCTTCACCGGCTGCATTCCCGCCCTCATGACCCCCTGCACCGCCGCGCGCAAGCCGGACTTCGACGCCCTGGTGGCCAAGGGCCGCGAACTGGTCGGCCTCGGCATGAGCGCAGTGGTGTACTGCGGCTCCATGGGCGACTGGCCGCTGCTCACCGAGGCCGAACGCCAGGAAGGCGTGGCCCGCCTGGTGGCCGCGGGCGTTCCGACCATCGTCGGCACCGGCGCGGTCAATACGCGCGAGGCCGTCTCCCACGCGGCGCACGCCGCCAGGGTCGGCGCCCAGGGCCTGATGGTCATTCCCCGCGTGCTCTCCCGCGGCGCCTCGCCCGTCGCGCAGAAGGCGCACTTCTCCGCCATTCTCGCGGCCGCGCCCGGGCTGCCGGCGGTGATCTACAACAGCCCCTACTACGGCTTCCCCACCCGCGCCGACCTGTTCTTCGAGCTGCGCCGCGCGTTCCCCAACCTGATCGGTTTCAAGGAGTTCGGCGGCGCGGCCGACCTGCGCTACGCGGCCGAGCACATCGCGTCCCAGGACGAAGGGATCACGCTCATGGTGGGCGTGGACACCCAGGTCGTCCATGGTTTCGTCAACTGCAACGCCACCGGCGCCATCACCGGCATCGGCAACGCCCTGCCGCGCGAGGTGCTGCAGCTGGTGGCGCTGAGCAAGCAGGCGGCCCGGGGCGACGCCAGGGCGCGCCGCCTGGCCCGCGAACTCGAGGCGGCGCTGTCCGTGCTCTCGTCCTTCGATGAAGGCTGCGACCTGGTGCTCTACTACAAGCACCTGATGGTGCTCAACGGCGACACCGAATACACCCTGCACTTCAACGAAACCGACGCGCTCAGCGACGCGCAGCGCCGCTACGCCGAGAAGCAGTACGCGCTGTTCCGCCAGTGGCACGCCGGATGGTCGGCCGAGCAGGGCCTTGCCTGAGCCTCCCGCCCCGCCCGACAAGGATCCCTATGCCGAACGATTCCCGCAGCGACGGCGCGCCTGACGGCGCGGATGTGGACACGGACGTGGCCGTGGTGGGCGCCGGCATCATCGGCGTCGCCTGCGCCCTGGCGCTGGCCCGGCAGGGCCTGCGCGTCACGGTCATCGACGGCCAGGAGCCGGGCCGGGGCGCATCGTACGGCAATGCCGGGCACCTGGCGACCGAGCAGGTGTTCCCCATCGCCGACGCATCCATCCTCAAGCGCCTGCCGGCCATGCTCATGGACCCGCTGGGGCCGCTGCGCCTGGACTGGAAACACCTGCCGCGCGCGCTGCCCTGGTTCGCCCGCCTGCTGCTGAACCTGCGGCCCGCGCCTTTCCGGCGCACCGTGGCGGGCATCCGCGCGCTCAACGAAAACAGCCTGGATGCCTGGCGACGCCTGTTGCGGTCCATCGGAGGCGAGGACCTGCTCGTACAGGAAGGCTCTCTGCTGGTCTTCGAGCGGCCCGAATCGCGCCACGCGATCGACGCCCTGCGGGCGCGCCTGGAGCAGGAGGAGGTTCCGGTCGACACCTGGCGCGCCGGGGCGGTGCGCGATGCGGCGCCGCAATTGAGCGCGCACCTGCAGGGCGGGCTGTTCTTTCCCCGGACCGGGCATTTCGTCGACCCCTACCGCGTCGTGCTGCGCCTGGCGGAAGCGGCGCAAGCCTGCGGCGTGCGCTTTCTCAGGCGGCAGGTGCGGGGCGGCCGCCTGCGCGACGGCGGCGCTTGCGCCGGCGGGGTTGCGCTGGCGACCAGCCAGGGAGAGCTGCGCGCCCGCCGCGTGCTGATCGCCTGCGGCGCCCATTCGGCGGGACTCACGGCGCAACTGACCGGCATCCGGGTGCCGCTGGACACCGAGCGCGGCTATCACCTGAGCCTGCCCCGCGAACACGGGCGGCTGCCCTTTCCGGTCACGTCGCTGGAGCGCAAGTTCATCATGACGCCCATGGCCGGCGGGCTGAGGCTGGCGGGCACCGTCGAATTCGCCGGCCTCAAGCGGCCTGCCGACCTGAAGCGCGCCTGGCAACTGCACCGGCTGAGCCAGGGCCTGTTCGGCGCGGACCTCGATGCCGGCGACGCCACGGCCTGGATGGGTTTTCGTCCCTCCCTGCCGGACTCGCTGCCCGTCATCGACCGGGTCTGCGGCGGCCGGGTGCTGCTTGCCTTCGGCCACCAGCACCTGGGCCTCACCCACGCCGCGGTCACGGCCGAATGGATCGGGCAACTGGCCGCGCCGCCCGCCGCCGGCGCGCCGCGCGCCCTGCCCGACCTGGCCGCCTACCGCCTGGACCGCTTCTGACCCCGGTTTTCGAGCGCCCCGGAACAAGGGTTATCCCGGAGAGTTATCCCCACTATCTGTGGACAACCCTATGGAAAGGTCTGTAACAGGCCGGAAAAAGCCTTGCCGGCCAAGCACTTGAACAAACCGCTCAAAAACCGGCCGCGTCTTCGTCGCCGAGCAGCGCGGCCAGCGCCGGGGCGCAGGGCTGTTCCACCTTCAGCGTGAGGAGCGCGTCGGCGCGGGTATGGCCCAGGTTGATGGCTGCGATGGGCAGGCCGGCGCGCGCGGCCGCGGCCACGAAGCGATAGCCCGAATACACCATGAGCGACGAGCCCGCCACCAGCACCGCGTCCGCGGCCTCCAGCGCGGCGTTGGCGCGCGCCACCCGCTCTCGCGGCACGGTTTCGCCGAAAAACACCACGTCGGGCTTGACCACGCCGCCACAGCGCGGACAGGGCGGAATGCCGAAAGCGGAAAAGTCCATGCCTTCGAGGTCGGCGTCGCCGTCGGGCGCGTCGGCGGCCTCCAGCGCCGACCAGCCGGGATTGAGCGCGTCCAGCGCGCACTGCCAGTCCTTCCGGCCGCCGCGCCAGTCGCAGCGCATGCAGCGCACCTCGTCCAGCCTGCCGTGCAGGTCGACCACGGCGCGGCTGCCGGCGGCTTCATGCAGGCCGTCCACGTTCTGCGTCACGAGCAACTGCACCCGCCCGTGGCGCTCCAGTTGCGCCAGCGCGCGGTGGGCGGCATTGGGACGGGCGTGGCCGAAGCGCCGCCAGCCCACCATGCTGCGGGCCCAGTAGCGCGCGCGGGCCAGGTCGTCGCCCATGAAGGTCTGCAGCGTGATGGGCGGCTTGCGCTTCCATTCGCCCTGGGCGTCGCGGTAATCGGGGATGCCCGAGTCGGTGCTGACGCCCGCGCCCGTCAGCACGAAGAGGCGCGGATGGCGGTCCACGAAGCCGCGCAGCGCGGCCAGGTCGGAAACCCGCGTGTCCATGCGCCGGTCAGCCGCCCAGCCCGCAATCGGGCATGTCGCTCACCAGGCTGGCCTGAGTGACGTTGCTGCCGGGCGGCACGCTGCGCGTCAGCCACACGTTGCCGCCAATGGTGGACCCCTTGCCGATGGTGATGCGTCCCAGGATGGTGGCGCCCGCGTAGATCACCACGTCGTCCTCGATGAGCGGGTGGCGCGGCAGGCCCTTCTTGAGCTCGCCGTTCTCGCCCGGCGGGAAGCGCTTGGCCCCCAGCGTGACCATCTGGTAGAGCCGCACGCGGTCGCCGATGATGGCCGTTTCCCCGATGACCACGCCGGTGCCGTGGTCGATGAAGAAGCTGCGGCCGATGGTGGCGCCGGGATGGATGTCGATGCCGGTGTCGGCGTGCGCGATTTCGGCCACGATGCGCGCCAGCATGGGCACGCCCAGGCGGTACAGCACGTTGGCCAGACGGTGGTGGATCATGGCATGCACGCCGGGGTAGCAGAGCAGCACCTCGTCCACGCTCTGCGCCGCCGGGTCGCCCTGGTAGGCGGCCAGCACATCCAGGTCCAGGGCCTCGCGCACGCGCGGCAGCTCGGCGCCGAAGCGGCGCACCAGCTCGATGGCGCGCTCGCGCGTGGCGGCCTCGGGCTCGGGATTGTCGCGCGCCACGTACTGCAGCTCCAGACAGACCTGCTGCAACAGCGCGTCCAGCGCCGCGCCGATGGTGTGGCCCACGTAGAAGTCCTCGACCTCTTCGCGCAGGTCGATGGGGCCCAGCCGCATGGGAAACAGCGCCCCGCGCAGGTCGTTGACGATCTGGCGCAGGCTTTCGCGGGACGGGAACTCGCGCACGCCGGCATGCTCTCGCAGGCGGCCGCGGGCGCCCCGCCACGCGATGCGCGCGCTGTGCAGCCGGGAAACGATGCTGTCCAGGTTCCAGTGGGCGGCCGGGAGCTTGGACGGCCCGTTCATCGCGCCCGCTCCTGGCGTGCGCCGGCCGGGCCGGAGTGGAATTGCGGTTCAGACATGGTAGTGCCTCGTTGACGGATACGGGCCGGGCGGACGGGAAGCCGCCCCGGCCCCAAAAGCCATAAGTACGTCAACTGTAACCGCTCCGGAGGGGCCGCCGGTATGCGTCCGACACGCCGCCGGGGTTATGGGGCCGGGCCGTCCTCGTCGTAGCCCTGCGGATTGCTGCGCTGCCAGCGCCAGCCGTCGGCGCACATGGATTCCACCCCTCGGGTGCTGCGCCAGCCCAGCATGCGCCGCGCCAGCGACGGGTCCGCCCACATCCGCTCCACGTCGCCGGGCCGCCGGGCCTGCACCTGCAGGGGAATGCGCAGCGCGTTCACGCGCTCGAAGGCGCCCACAAGCTCCAGCACGCTGGTGCCGCGCCCCGTGCCCAGGTTCAGCGCCACGAAGCCCGCGTTGGCGCAGGCATAGGCCAGCGCGCGCACGTGGCCCTCGGCCAGGTCCATGACGTGCAGGTAGTCCCGCACGCCGGTGCCGTCCGGCGTGCCGTAGTCGTTGCCGAATACGCGCAGATACGGCTGGCGGCCCACCGCCACCTGGGTGATGTAGGGAAAGAGATTGTTGGGCACGTCGCGCGGACTTTCGCCGATCAGGCCGCTGGGATGCGCGCCGATGGGGTTGAAGTAGCGCAGCGTCACCGCGCCGAAATCCGGGTCGGCCGCGCACAGATCCTGCAGCGCCTGCTCCACCATGAGCTTGGTGCGGCCGTAGGGATTGGCGGGCGCCACGGGATGCGACTCGGTGAACGGCAGCTCCTGCGGCTCGCCGTAGACCGTGGCGGAGGAGCTGAACACCAGCCGGCGCACGCCCGCCCCGCGCATGGCGCGCAGCAGTGCGAGCGAACCCGCCACGTTGTTCTCGTAATACTTGAGCGGATCGGCCACCGATTCGCCCACGGCCTTGCTGCCCGCCAGGTGCAGCACCGCCCGCACCGGCTCGCCGCGCGCCGCCGCGTCGGCGAACACCTCGTCCAGCAGCCCCGGCTGCCGGATGTCGCCCCGCACGAAGGGAATCTCCGCCCCGCACAGGCGCTCGACGCGCGACAGCGCCGCGGGGCAGCTGTTGCTGAAATCGTCGATCACCAGCGGGCGCATGCCGGCGGCCGCCATGGCCACCAGCGTGTGGGTGCCGATGTAGCCGGCGCCTCCCGTCACCAGCACATGGGTGCGGTCCATGGCGCGCCCCGTCAGAGATGGGCGGCCACGCCCGGCAGCCCCGCATGGCGCGGGCGCGGCGCCTGCGCATGGCTGCGGTAGCGGTCGATCCAGTACGAGGTGGAGGCGTCGTGGCCCCAGTCCACCAGCCCCGCTGACACCGGCACGGCCAGCTCGCGCTCGATGCCGGTGGCCAGGCGCTTGCCCAGCTCCACGCCCCACTGGTCGAACGGATTAATGCCCCATACCACGCTCTGCACGAAGACCTTGTGCTCGTAGAGCGCCAGCAGCGCGCCCAGCGAGCGCGGGTCGAGCTGGCGCATCACCACCAGGGTGGAGGGCCGTCCGCCCGGGTGCACCATGTGCCGCGCCAGGCTGAGCGCGCGCTCGCGGTCGTCGATGTGGGCCACGTCCAGCAGCGCCTGCTCCAGGCTCTTGCCGCGCAGCAGCGCCTGGCGCTGGGCCAGGCAGTTCGCCAGCAGCATGCGGTGCGCGTCGGGGCTGCCCGGATGGCCCTGGAGACTGGCGATGAAATCGACCGGCGCCCCGTCCTCGCTCTGGTGCAGCCACTGGAAGAAAGTGTGCTGTCCGTCGGTGCCCGGCATGCCCCAGATGATGGGCGCGGTGGGCACGCCCACGGGCTGTCCGTCGCCGGCCACGCGCTTGCCCAGCGATTCCATTTCGAGCTGCTGCAGATAGGTGACCAGGTGCAGCAGCCGCGCGCTGTAGGCGGCGATGTTGAGCGAGTTGTGGCCCTTGACGCTGCAATTGACCAGCCCGGCCAGCGCGAGCTGCACGGGCGCGTTGGCGCCGACGGGCGCCTGGCGGAAATGCTGGTCCATGGCTTCGGCGCCCGCGCGCATGCCGATCAGCACCTCGGCGCCCACGGTGAGCGCAATGGACAGCCCCGCCACCGACCACACGGAATACCGGCCGCCCACCCAGTCGCACATCTTGAAGACCTGGCTGCCCGGCACGCCCAGCGCGCGCGCGCTGGCCGTCAGGAAATGATTGGCCAGCGCGGGAATGTCCTCCACGCGTTCGCGCAGCGGCGGCAGCCGCAGGCGGATCACGTTCAGCCGATGGAACAGGTCTTCGCGGAACAGGCCCTGCTCCACGCGCTGCTCCAGCGGCTGGTGCGTGGCCGCCACGATGCGCACGTCCACGCGCACCGGCTGCGAGCCGCCCACGCGGTAGAAACTGCCTTCGGCCAGCACGCGCAGCAGCCGCGTCTGCAGCTCGATGGGCATATCGCCGATTTCGTCGAGGAACAGCGTGCCGCCGTGCGCCTCTTCGAAACGGCCGCGGCGCAGGTTGCTCGCGCCGGTGAACGCCCCGCGCTCGTGACCGAAGAGTTCCGCCTCGAGCAGATCGCGCGGAATGGCCGCCGCGTTCAGCGCCACGAAGGGGCCGTTGGCGCGCACGCCGTGGCCGTGCAGGGCCCGCGCCACCAGTTCCTTGCCAGTGCCCGATTCGCCCGTGATGAGCACGGTGACCTTGGACTGGGCCAGCCGGCCGATGGCGCGGAACACCTCCTGCATGGCGGTGGACGACGATTGCGTCATCATCCAGCGCTCGTTGTTCTGCGGCGACTCGCCCTGCCCTTCCTGGGTTTCCGGCGCGGCCGATTCCTGCATGGCGCGCTGGATCAGCGCCACCGCCTCGTTCACGTCGAAAGGCTTGGCGAGATAGTCGAAGGCGCCGCCCTGGAAGGCGGACACCGTGCTGTCCAGGTCGGCAAACGCCGTCATGACGATGACCGGCAGGCCCGGATGCCTTTCCTTGAGCTGGCGCAGCAGCTCCAGACCGTTGGCCCCGGGCATGCGGATGTCCGAAACCAGGGCCGCGGGCGTTTCCTGCCCCAGGGCCTCGATCACTTCGGCGGCCTGCGAAAAGCTGCGGGTGGGGACGCCGGCCCGCGCCAGGGCCTTTTCCAGCACCCAGCGGATGGCCTGGTCGTCATCGACGATCCATACGGGTTTCATCAGTGTGCGGGCTCCATCGGTAGGACCAGGCGAAACTCGGTTCGGCCGGGTCGGGATTCGAATTCGATGATGCCGCCGTGCTGCTGCACGAAGTCCTGCGCCAGACTCAGGCCCAGCCCCGTGCCGCCCGCCCGCGCCGTCACCAGCGGATGGAAAATGCGGTCGCGGATGTGCTCCGGCACGCCGGGTCCGTTGTCGATCACGGACAGCACCAGCGCCAGGCGGTGCTGGCGGTGCGCGAGCATGACCTGCCGCGCCACGCGCGTGCGCAGCGTCACCACGCCCGGCGCGAGATNCGGCAGGTCGGGCTGCCGGCCAGACCATGGCGGGCATGCGCGAGGCCGCCGACAGCGTGACGCGCATCGTGGACGGCATTTCCCTGTCCGCCGCGCAGCAGGCGGACGGCATTGTGTCGGTGAATGGGGCGGTGTCGGAGATCGAGCGGGCCACCCAGGAGAACGCCGCCATGGCCGAGCAGACGGCGGCGGCCGCGGCCGCGCTGGAAAGCCAGGCGCGCCGGGTGCGCGAGGCGGTGGCGGTGTTCCGGCTCGGCGCGGCGGAGTCAGGCGGCGAGCGCGCCGGGGTAGGACTCGCTGACGAGGGAAAGATTGGCGTGCTTGACCTTGTGCTTGACGTGCGCGGCGGCCGAGGCGATGTCCTCGGGGCGGATGCGGCCGCATAGGGCAGGCGTAACGGTGAGCGTGCCCACGCCCAGCGTCACGAAGGGGAAGAAGCGCGGTACGCCGTAGCGGTCTTCCGCTTCGATGCCGCCGCGCCGCCGCGCGTCGTCGTCATAGAGATCGATGGCGCGCGCATTGAAGTCGGCGATGATGCGGCGGGCGCGATCCCGCCAGTCCGGGCTGCGCATCATGAAGACGAAATCGTCGCCGCCCACGTGGCCGACGAAGTCGCGCTGGGGATCGCAGTGCCGCTTGATGATCTCCGCGGCCAGCAGGATCATGTCGTCGCCCCGCCAGTAGCCATAGACGTCGTTGAAGGGCTTGAAGTTGTTCAGATCGCCGTAGCAGACGGTGAAATCGCCGGCTTCTTCGAGCAGGGCGGAGATGTGGCGGCTGATGGGAATGTTGCCGGGCAGGGACGTCAGCGGGTTGGCGTAGCGCGCGGCCTCGATGCGCATCTCGGTAACCGAGCGCACCAGGGTTTCGCCGGTGGCCAGCCCGTCGTAGCAGCCGTTGCGGGTAATGATGAGCCCGTCCATGAGGTAGCGCTGGTCTTCGGAAACCAGCACGCGGCTGAGCTGGTCGATGGACACGTCGGCGTCCACCAGCACGGGCTCGCTGTTCATGAAGGTGGAGCAGGGGTCGCGCCCGAAGAGTTCGCGGGTGTAGCGCTGGGCGTAGTGTTCGGAGAAGTCGCGGCGGTTGATGATGCCCAGCGGGCGCTGCTGCTCGTCGAGCACGGCCACGGCGTGCAGATCCTTGTGCTCGAGGAACAGGCGGTGCACGTCGTCGTTGGTGTGCTTGTGCAGCAGCGCGGCCGGGGCCTGCACGCGCAGGCTGGCGGCGGTGCCGCCGCCCGGGGCGCGCCGGGCGCGGCGCAGGCGGGCGCACGCGCAGCGACTGCTGCAGCGTGGGCGCCAGTTCGTCGAGCGGAGATTCCTCCGGCCGGCCCAGCAGCCAGCCCTGCGCGTAGCGGATGTCCAGGTCGCGCACGGCGGCCAGGTCGTCGGCCGTTTCGATGCCTTCGGCCACGATGGAGGTGCCCAGGTGCCGGGCCACTTTCATAATGGCGTCCACCATGTGGCGCTTGCGCTCGTCCCGGCCGATGCCGTCGAAGAAATAGCGGTCGATCTTGATGAGGTCGGGCTGCAGTTCGGCCCACACCTGCAGATTGGAGCCGCCCGCGCCGTAGTCGTCCAGCGCGATGCGCATGCCGTGTTCGCGCAGGCAGGCCAGGGCGCTGGCCAGGGCGTTCATGTGCGGCGAGAGCGGATCGTGCTCGGTCAGCTCCACCACGATGCTGGCGGGATCCACGCTGCTGTCCTTGAGCAGCTTCGCGGGCAGTGCCGGCCCCCACAGCGTCCAGTAGTGGATGAGGGCGGAACCGGAAAGATTGAGAAAGAGCTTGCCGCGCGCCTCGCGTTCCTGGAAACCCTGCACGCCGGCGCGAAAACTGGCGAGTTCGAGCTGCGGGTGCAGCCCCTGGCGGCGGGCTTCGGTGAACAGGGCGTCGGGCAGGTGCAGGTCGGTGCCTTGCGGTCCGCGGATCAGGCTTTCATGGCCGAACACCCTGCTGTGGGCCAGATCGACCACCGGCTGGAACCGCGGGCTGAGTTGCCGCGATTGCAGGATGGCCGCCAGGCATGCGGGCTCCGGAACCGTGGCGGACGCTGCCATCGTGACGGGAACGGCGGGGGCTTGCCGGGGCAATGCAAGGGTTGAGCTCATCGCCTGTGCACTCTGATACGTTCGGTGACAATAAAGACATACTGACAACAAAATGTGTCCACGGTGTTGCGCCGAGCCGGTAGGCGCAATATGCAGGGGCTGTTACATAGCTGTCAACAACGATTTGCACCAAATGTTGCATCCTGGACGCTATCGGGGGAAATCCCTGTATTGCGGGCGCGCGCCTATACAATCCGCCTCATGACATCCCCCAAGATTCCCGATTCGCTGCGCCGCGTGGTGCTGGCCTCCAACAACGCCGGCAAGCTGCGCGAGTTCTCCGCGCTGTTCGCCCCGCTGGGCATGGAGCTGGTGCCGCAGGGTGAGCTCGGCGTTCCCGAGGCCGACGAGCCGCACGTCACCTTCATCGAGAACGCGCTGGCCAAGGCCCGCCATGCCAGCCGGCTGACGGGCCTGCCCGCGCTGGCCGACGATTCCGGCCTGTGCGTGGCCGCGCTGGGCGGCGCGCCCGGCGTGTACTCCGCCCGCTATGCGCAGATGCGCCAGGGCGGCGAGAAATCCGACGCGGCCAACAACGCCCTGCTGGTGCGGGAGCTGGCAGGCGTCGAAGACCGCAGCGCCTGGTACGTGGCGGTGCTGGCGCTGGTCCGGACCGAGGACGACCCCTGTCCGCTGATCGGCGAAGGCATCTGGCACGGCGAGATCATCGACCAGCCGGAGGGCGAGAACGGATTCGGCTACGATCCGCATTTCTACCTTCCCGACATGGCGCTGACGGCGGCCTCGCTGCCGCCCGACGAGAAAAACCGCGTCAGCCACCGGGCGCGCGCGCTGCGCGAACTGCTGGGCAAGCTGGCCCGGGGCTGAAGCGCCGCGCATGTCCATCACCATCCCCATCCGTTCCGAGCTGGGCGGCAAGCCTGCGCCGGCCGGCAGGCAGGCCGGCGCCGCGCTGGCCAGCCTGCCGCCGCTGTCGGTCTACGTGCACGTGCCGTGGTGCGTGCGCAAGTGCCCGTATTGCGACTTCAATTCGCACGCGGCCCAGCCGCAAGGCATTCCGGAACGCGCCTATCTCGACGCGCTGCGCGCCGACCTGGAACAGGCCCTGCCTTCCATCTGGGGAAGGCAGGTGGTTTCGGTGTTTCTCGGCGGCGGCACGCCCAGCCTGTTGTCGGCGGCCGGCCTGGACGAGCTGCTGGCCATGCTGCGCGCCTGCCTCAACCTGTGGCCGGACGCCGAAATCACCATGGAGGCCAATCCCGGCACGGCCGAGGCGGGCCGTTTCGCGGACTATGCCGCCAGCGGCGTCAACCGGATTTCGCTGGGCATCCAGAGCTTCGACGACGCCCAGTTGCGCAAGCTGGGGCGCATCCACGACGCGGCCCAGGCGCGGGCGGCCGTCGAGATGGCCCAGCGCGCCGTGCCGCGCGTGAACCTGGACCTCATGTTCGCGCTGCCCGGCCAGACGCTGCAGGATTGCCGCGCGGACCTGCGCCAGGCCGTCGGCTTCGGCACCGAGCACCTCTCGCTCTACCATCTGACGATGGAGCCGAACACGGTGTTCGCCAAGTATCCGCCAAAGGATCTGCCCGACGACGATGCCAGCGCCGCCATGCAGGACGCCGTGGAGGCGGACCTGGCCGCGGCCGGGCTGTTCCGCTACGAGGTGTCGGCCTATGCGCGGCCCCGGGCGCGGTGCCGGCACAACCTGAATTACTGGGAATTCGGCGATTACCTGGGAATCGGCCCGGGCGCGCATGGCAAGCTGTCGTTCCCCGACCGCATCGTGCGCGAGGCGCGGCTGCGCAACCCGGAGTCGTGGATGCAGGCCGCCATGGCGCGCGACGGCAGCCACCTGGCCGAGCAGCGCCAGGTCGGGCCCGACGAACTGCCTTTCGAGTTCATGCTCAATGCGCTGCGCCTGAAAGACGGCGTGCCCGCCTCGCTTTTCACCGAACGCACGGGGCTGTCGCTGGCCGCGATCGCGCACCAATTGGAGGCAGCGGTGAACCGCGGGCTGCTCGATGCCGATCCGACCCGGCTGAAGGCCACCGCACTGGGTTGGCGCTTCCTGAATGACCTGCAGGAAATGTTCCTGTAACAGCACGGCACCAACATGGGGCGCAACGCCCCATGTTTTGCACCATAATGGTGCTAAATTTCCCGCTTCCGTGTCGCCCACCCGGGGTATCCCAGCAGCCGGAGCTGGCACGCATCTTGCTTCCCCTTTTTATGCCAGTCGAGCGGCGCTGCCCTCGACCCTTTTATCTAATGGAGATGACATGGCAAGCCCGAAAGACGTCCTGAAAAAGATCGCTGACAACGAAGTGAAATTCGTCGACTTCCGCTTTACCGATACCGTGGGCCGCGAGCACCACGTGTCGGTGCCCGTTTCGGCGATCGATGAAGACAAGCTGGAAAGCGGCCAGGCCTTCGACGGTTCTTCGATTCCGGGCTGGAAAGGCATCGAAGCGTCCGACATGCTGCTCATCCCCGACCTGTCCACCGCCAACATGGACCCGTTCCGCGAAGAGCCGACGCTGATCCTGTCGTGCGATGTGGTCGAGCCGTCCGACCTGAAGGGCTATGACCGCGATCCGCGCTCGCTGGCCAAGCGCGCCGAAGCCTACCTCAAGTCCTCCGGCCTGGGCGACACCGCCTACTTCGGCCCGGAACCCGAATTCTTCGTGTTCGACGGCGTTACCTGGAACACCGACATGTCGGGCACGTTCGTGAAGATCAAGTCGGAAGAAGCCTCGTGGTCCAGCGGCCTGGAATTCGAAGGCGGCAACACCGGCCATCGTCCGCTGGTCAAGGGCGGCTACTTCCCCGTGCCCCCGGTCGATTCCTTCCAGGACATGCGCTCCGAAATGTGCCTGCTGATGGAACAGATGGGCGTGCCGGTCGAGGTGCACCACCATGAAGTGGCCGGCGCCGCAGCTGGAGATCGGCACCAAGTTCAGCACCCTGGTGCAGCGCGCCGACTGGACCCAGATCGTCAAGTACATCGTGCACAACGTGGCCCATGCCTATGGCAAGACCGCCACTTTCATGCCCAAGCCCGTGGTCGGCGACAACGGCTCCGGCATGCACGTGCACCAGTCCATCTGGAAAGACGGCCAGAACCTGTTCGCGGGCAACGGCTACGCCGGCCTGTCGGAATTCGCCATGTTCTACATCGGCGGCATCATCAAGCACGCCCGCGCGCTGAACGCCATCACCAACCCGGGCACCAACTCGTACAAGCGCCTGGTGCCGCACTTCGAGGCGCCGGTCAAGCTGGCCTACTCGGCCCGCAACCGCTCGGCGTCGATCCGCATCCCGTACGTGGGCAACCCGAAGGGCCGCCGCATCGAGACGCGCTTCCCGGATCCGCTGGCCAACCCGTACCTGGCTTTCTCGGCCCTGATGATGGCCGGCCTGGACGGCGTGCAGAACAAGATCCACCCCGGCGATCCGGCCGACAAGAACCTGTACGACCTGCCGCCGGAAGAAGACGCGAAGATCCCGACCGTCTGCGCCTCGCTGGAAGAAGCGCTGGAAGCCCTGGACAAGGATCGCGAGTTCCTGACCCGCGGCGGCGTGTTCAGCAACGAGATGCTCGACGCCTATATCGACCTGAAGATGGGCGAGGTGACGCGCCTGCGCATGACCACGCACCCGGTCGAGTTCGACATGTACTACAGCCTCTGATTTTCCGGGGCTGTGGCTGGCGGAGCATGCGATGCGGGCGTAAACCAGGGCCGAAACCGCATGCTCCGCCAGGCCGAGGTTCGATGGCCCGCGCCGCCAGGCTTGCCGTGCTGGCGGCGCGGGGCGGGGCGCCTCGCGCGCCGAACGCGGAAGTTGTCCGTCATCCCCGTCAATCAGGCACATAGAAAATGAATGTAGAAGCTCTCGATCTGCTGGCAACGTCCGTTTTCCTGGTCAACGAACGCGGCCATATCGAATACGCCAATGCGGCGGCCGAAGACCTGTTCGGCCGGTCCCGCAAGCAGCTCGCCGGGCAGTCCGCGGCGACGCTGTTCGACAACCCCGAGAACATCCAGTCTTCCATCGACCGCGCCGCCGCCGGGCGCTTCGCCGACGTGCGCCAGCTCGCCTCGCTGCGCCGCCCGGGCGAATCGGTGGAGGTCACCGTGACCACGGTGGGGCTCACCGGGCAGCCGTGGCCCGTCCTCATCGAAACCCGCGAGATCGAGCAGCGCGTGCTGGCCGACCGCAACCACCGGCTGGTCGACGAGATCGAGGCGCACCGCGAACTCCTGCGCAATCTGGCGCACGAGGTGAAGAATCCCCTGGGCGGGCTGCGCGGCGCGGCGCAGCTGCTGGAGGCCGAGCTGCCCAATGCGGCGCTGGCCGAGTACACCCAGGTCATCATTTCCGAAGCCGACCGCCTGCAGGCGCTGGTCGACCGCCTGAGCGGTCCGCAGCGCGTGCCGCTCAATGCGCGGCCGGTCAATATCCATGAAATCTGCGAGCGCGTCTGCGCGCTGATCCAGGCCGAGTTCCGCAACGACGTCGCGCTGCAGCGCGATTACGATGCGTCCGTGCCCGAGCTCCACGGCGACGCGGCGCGCCTGATGCAGGCGGTGCTGAACGTGGCCCGCAATGCCGCGCAGGAACGAGGTGGCGCTTACCGACAGGTTCGCCATCGTGGTGGCCCTCAATGACGGATTCACGCTGGCGCAAGGGCGCGAGCGCGAGCAGCGCCGCCGGAGGCAGAGCGACCAATGGCAGTCGGGCCGGACGGGCGCGATGCAGAACGTGAGCGATCCCGAGGACCTGCTGGCCGATTCGCCTCCCGGCGAACCTGCCGCGCAGGCGGCGCGCGAGCTGGAGGACGCGATGCGCGTGGAAATCCTGGGCCAGCGCGACGAGACGCCGGCCGAGGTGGCGGCGCGCAGCGGGCCGGGGGCGGGCATCTGGCCGGCGCTCCTGTGGGCGCTGGCGTTCGG
>NZ_LHSJ01000068.1:0-5835 GCF_001270295.1 Achromobacter sp. DMS1
TCGCGCGGCGCGGCCGGCGCCTTGGCGGGCGCGCGCGGACGGGAGGATTCAGGCATGTATCGATTATCCGGTTAGCCGGGCATTATAAATTTTCGGGCGGCCGCGAGCCGTCCCGGCCGGGCAACGGATGGAAAAAGGCCCCCCGGCGGCCCCGATTCTCCGCCGTGCCGCGGGACGGACCGCCCTATAATTTCGCCACGCGGCGCGGCGCGATAACGCGGCCGGCCGCGCATTCGACCACTCCAAGGAATCCTTCTTTCCATCATGCCCGACCTGGAACCCGACACCGTCTCCGCCCTGGAAGCCCCGGAATTCGCGCCCGCCCAATTCGTCCGATGGTTCCGCGAAGTGGCGCCCTACGTGCACGCGTTCCGAGGCAAGACCTTCGTGGTGGCGTTCGGCGGCGAACTGGTGCAGGCGGGCGCGCTGAACGCGCTGGTGCAGGACCTGTCGCTGCTGTCCTCGCTGGGCATCCGGCTGGTGCTGGTGCACGGCTCGCGGCCCCAGGTCAACGAGCAGCTGCGGCTCAAGGGCTATACCCAGCAATTCGACCGCGGCATGTCGCCCACCGATGCGGCGGCGCTGGAATGCGCCAAAGAGGCCGCCGGAGAGATCCGCCTGGACATCGAGGCCGCCTTCAGCCAGGGGCTGCCCAACACGCCGATGTCGCATTCGCACATCCGCGTCATCTCGGGCAATTTCGTCACCGCGCGACCGGCCGGCGTGATCGACGGCGTGGACTACCGCCACACCGGCCTGGTGCGCAAGATCGACGTCGAGGCGCTCAAGTTCGCCATCGAGAAGGCCTCGTCGATGGTGCTGCTCTCGCCGCTGGGCTTCTCGCCCACGGGCGACGCGTTCAACCTGGCCATGGAAGACCTGGCCACCAGCGTGGCCGTGGCGCTGCGCGCGGAAAAGCTCATCTTTCTCTCCAGCTCGCAGGGCGTGCTGCAGGAAGACGGCTCGGTGGACACCGAGCTGGCGCGGGTCGACGCCGACGCCCTGCTCGCCAAGGGCGGGCTGGACGAGGAAACCGCGGCCTTCCTGCAATACGCTTCGCTGGCCGTCAAGCGCGGCGTGGCGCGCGCGCATATCGTGCCATTCGCGCTGGACGGCAGCGTGCTGCTGGAGATCTTCACCCACGACGGCGTGGGCACCATGGTGGTCGAAGATACGCTCGACGACCTGCGGCCGGCCACGCTGGACGACGTGGGCGCCATCCTGAGCCTGATCGAGCCGCTGGAGGCCGACGGCACGCTGGTGCCGCGCCCGCGCAGCGTGGTCGAACGCGACGTGGAGAACTTCACCGTGCTGGAGCACGACGGCGTCATCTACGGCTGCGCCACGCTGCACAATTTCCCCGAGGAGCAGATGGCCGAAATGGCCTGCCTCATCGTGCACCCCGAATGGCAGGGCTCGGGCGAAGGCGAGATCCTGCTGCGCCATATGGAGGCGCGCGCGCGCGCCGCGGGCGCCAAGCGGCTGTTCGTGCTCACCACGCGCACCTCGCACTGGTTCATGAAGCGCGGCTTCGTGCCCGGCGGCATTGCCGACCTGCCGCGCGAAAAGCAGGCCAACTACAACCGCTCGCGCAACAGCCTGATCTTCATCAAGAAACTTTGAAGACGGCCCGGGCCGGCACGCCCCTGCGCGGCGCGGGGGCTTGCCACCCACGCCGCGCCAAGCCCGGTAAACTACGTTTTTCTTTCATTTTCCGGCAGCGAATCATGGCCCGTACCGTCAACTGTGTGAAACTCAAGCGCGAAGCCGAAGGGCTGGATTACCCGCCCTATCCCGGCGAGCTCGGCACCCGCATCTGGCAAAGCATCTCCAAGGAAGCCTGGGAGGAGTGGAAACAGGTGCAGACCCGCCTGGTCAACGAAAACCGCCTCAACCTGGCCGACGCCCGCGCACGCAAATACCTGCAGCAGCAAATGGAACGCTTCCTCTTCGAGGATGGCAGCGTCGAAGCCCAGGGCTACGTCCCCCCCTCCGCCTGACCCGCCCGGCGGGAGCCCGCGCTCCCGCCTTTCCCGTTCCGTGCATGCTCCCGCAAGGCCGGCCCGCGGGCGGATACCGCAGCGCAGCACGAAGGCACTCCCATGACCTCCCCCCGCCGCTGGCCCGCCGCCATCGGGCGCGCCCTGTCCATCGAGCCCGACCGACGCACCGGCACCCTGCGCGACGTGGAGCACGTGGTGATCCTCATGCAGGAAAACCGCTCGTTCGACCATTATTTCGGCGCGCTGCCGGGCGTGCGCGGGCTGGCCGACCCGCTGGCCGTGCCCACCGCCGACGGCAGCGTCATGGCGCAGCGCGGTCCCGAAGGCGAAACAACGCCCTACCCGCTGCAGCCGGAACAGCCGAGCGACACGCCCCTGGGCTATCTCACGCCGCACACCTGGGACGATGCGCAGCGCGCCTGGAACGACGGCCGCATGGACCAGTGGCTGCCCGCCAAGGGCCGGATCGCCATGGGCATGCACCGGCCGGACGACATCCCTTTCCAGACGGCGCTGGCCGAGGCTTTCACGCTTTGCGACGCCTACCATTGCTCCATGCAGGCGGGCACCAACCCGAACCGCCTGTTTCTCTGGACCGGCACGCAGGACCCGCTCGGCAAGGCGGGCGGGCCGGCGCTGGTCAACACCCATGACCGCCTCGGCCCCGTCGCCGAAGGCTATGCCTGGACCACCTATCCCGAGCGCCTGTCGGCCGCGGGCGTGCAGTGGCGCATCTACCAGGACATGGAAGACAACTACCACGACAACCCGCTGGCGGGCTTTCGCCAGTACCGCCGCGAATACGAAAGCGCCGCCCCGCAGGCGGCGCTGCGCGACCGGGCGCTGCGCACCCGCACCCTGGACGCGCTTGCGCGCGACGTGGAGCAAGGCGCGCTGCCGCAGGTGGCCTGGATCATCGCGCCGGCGGCGGATTCCGAGCATCCCGAGGTGTCGTCCCCACGCCAGGGCGGCGCCTATACGGAACGGGTGCTGGACATCCTGACACGCAACCCGGCCCTGTGGAGCCGCTGCGTGCTGTTCGTCACCTACGACGAAAACGATTGCTTCTTCGACCACGTGCCGCCCCCGGCGCCGCCCGCGCGCCAGGCCGACGGCAGCCCGGGCGGGCTGTCCACCGTGGAGCTGGACGGCGAGTACCACGATGCCCGCACCGGCCCCAGCGCCGGCACCGTCGACGATCCTCCGGCGCTGCACGGACGCGCATTCGGCCTGGGCCCGCGCGTGCCCATGCTGGCCGTTTCGCCGTGGAGCCGCGGCGGCTGGGTGAATTCGCAGGTGTTCGACCACACCTCGGTACTGCGTTTCCTGGAAACGCGCTTCGGCGTGGCCGAGCCGAACATCAGCGCCTGGCGGCGCGCCGTATGCGGCGACCTGACCTCGGCCTTCGACTTCGCCGGAACCCGCGCCGCGCCCGCCGGCCCGGGACGCCCCGCCTGTGCGCTGCCCTATGCGCTGGACGCGGCGGGGCGCCTGTCGGACGACGGCGCGCATTACCGGCTCGCGCTGCGCAATACGGGTGCGGCGGGCGCGGCGCTGCACGTCTATGACCTGTTGCGCCTGGATCTCGCGCCGCGCCGCTACACGCTGGACGCCGGCGCGCGCCTGGACGATGCCTGGCGGCTCGGAGCGCGGGGCGATTACGACCTCTGGCTGCTGGGGCCCGACGGCTTTCATCGCCGGTTCCGCGGCAATGCGCACGAAACCGGCGCGCTGGAAGCCGCCGCCCTTCCTTCCCCCGGACGGGGTGCGCATCCGGCTCGTCAATCCCGGAGCCGGGCCCCGCACGGTGCAGCTGGAATCGGAAATGGGCGACGGCTGGCGCGCGACGGTGCGGGTGCCGGCCGGCGGCGAGGCGGAAGTGGAGCATCCCGGCCTCGCAGGCTGGTACGACGTGCGGGTGCGCGCCGGCGGCTTTCTGCGGCGGCTTGCCGGCCGCCTGGACGGCGCCCGGCCCGGCCTCTCCGATCCACGCCTGCAGGCCAACGCCCGCGCGCTGGACTAGGGCGTGCCGACGCCAAAGAGCTTCGCGCGGGCGAGCGGCCGCGCGAAACCTCCGCGGCTCATTCTTCGCCGGCGTCGTCTTCTTCGCCGCGCGCCAGGCGCTCGGCGTTCTTCACCCCGGTGTGCCGCACGTCCGCGCCCTTGACCATGTAGATGACCCGCTCGGACATGTTCTTGGCGTGGTCGCCGATGCGCTCCAGCGCGCGAGCGATGAAGATCATGTCGATGGCGCGCGAGATGGTGCGCGGGTCTTCGATCATGTAGGTGATGAGGTGGCGCAGCGCCCCCTTCCATTCCTTGTCCACTTCCTTGTCGCTGCGCACGACGGCCGCGGCCTGGATGGGATCGAGGCGGGCGAAGGCGTCCAGCGCCTGGTGCAGCATGGTGCGCACGTTGTTCGCCATGTGGCGCAGCTCGATGACGGGGGTATAGCGCAATTCCGACTCGTGGATGCGGCGGGCCACGACGGCGACCTTCTCGGCCTCGTCGCCCGAGCGCTCCATGTCGGTCAGCATCTTGGACACCGCCATCAGCATGCGCAGGTCGATGGCCGTGGGCTGGTGCCGCGCCAGGATGCGGCTGATGCTGTCGTCGATCTCCACCTCGTGGCGATTGACTTCCTTTTCGCGCTCGCGCACCTTCTCGACCAGCGACATGTCGCCGCTGGACAGCGCATCGATGGCCTCCTGGATCATCGCTTCCACGATGCCGCCCATGCGCAGGAATTGCGAACGGACGCTTTCCAGGTCGGCGTCGAATTGCTTGTTTGTATGCTCGGTCATCCGGGTTCCCTGCGTGGTTGGTCTCATGGCTTTGCCCCGATGCGTGGATTTTGCGGCGCGGGCTTGCTCAATCGGCAAGCGTATGACTCGTGTATGACAGGATTATGAAGGAAGTTCCGGACGGGCAGTCCCGGACGGGCAGTCCCGGACGGGCAGTCTCGGACGGGAAGTCCGGGCTGGAAACCCGGGGCCTGCCCCCCCTGCGGGCTTCAGGCCCCGCGATCCAGGCGGCGGATGCCGTTCTGCGTGGCCAGCAGCGCGACGTCGGCGCCGGCCAGCGCGAACAGGCCCACGGTGACCACGCCCGGCAGGTTGTTGATACGGGCTTCGAGCGCGGGCGCGTCGGAGATCGACAGGCCCGCCACGTCCAGGATGATGTTGCCGTTATCGGTGACGAACCCTTCGCGCAGGCGCGGCGCGCCGCCCAGCGCGGCCAGCGCCCGGGCCACGGCGGCGCGCGCCATGGGAATCACCTCGACGGGCAGCGGAAACCTGCCCAGGGTCTGCACGAGCTTGGATTCGTCGGCGATGCAGATGAAGCGCTCTGCGACCGAGGCCACGATTTTCTCGCGCGTGAGCGCGCCGCCCCCGCCCTTGATCATGTGCAGGTTGGCGTCGATTTCGTCGGCGCCGTCCACATAGAGGGGCATGCCCGCCACGTCGTTCAGGTCCAGCACCTTCAGGCCGTGGCTCGCCAGGCGGGCCGCGCTGCGTTCGGAGCTGGCCACCGTGCCGCCGATGCGGCCCTTGTAGCGGGCCAGCCCGTCGATGAAGAGGTCGGCGGTGGATCCGGTGCCCACGCCGATGACGACGTCCGGGCCGGCGACCTGTTCAACGAATTCCAGGGCCGCGTCGGCGGCCTGCTGCTTGAGTTCTTGCTGGGAGAGCATGGCGGTAGGCAAAGCGAAAAAGGGTCTCGGAGGCGGGAAATTTAGCAGATATCGCGCCGTTCAGCGCCCTTCCAGCGCGGGCCAGGCCCGCGCCAGGATGACCGGCGCCGCCGCGTCGGACGCCAGCTCGCCGAAGCC
>NZ_LHSJ01000068.1:6028-21999 GCF_001270295.1 Achromobacter sp. DMS1
TCCCCCGCCGCCCCCGCCGCGCGCCGCGCCATGCCGGGGCGCAGCCGCCGCGTCCCGAGCGCCCGATTCCCGCGGTCAGCTATCCCGAAGACCTGCCCGTCAGCGCGCGGCGCGAGGAGATCGCGCGCGCCATCTCGGCCAACCAGGTGGTCATCGTCAGCGGCGAGACGGGTTCGGGCAAGACCACGCAGCTGCCCAAGATCTGCCTGGAGCTGGGGCGGGGCCGTCAGCGCATGATCGGCCACACCCAGCCGCGCCGCCTGGCGGCGACTTCGGTGGCCAAGCGCATCGCCGAAGAGCTGCACACGCCCATGGGCGAGGTCGTGGGCTACCAGGTGCGCTTCAACGACCGCACCGGCCCGAATGCGTCCATCAAGCTGATGACCGACGGCATCTTGCTGGCCGAGTCCCAGCGCGATCCGCTGCTGCGCCGCTACGACACCATCATCATCGACGAGGCGCACGAGCGCAGCCTGAACATCGATTTCCTGCTGGGCTATCTCAAGCAGCTGCTGCCGCGCCGGCCCGACCTCAAGGTCATCATCACCTCGGCCACCATCGACGCGGAACGCTTCGCCCGGCATTTCGCGGCCGCCGACGGCCGTCCCGCGCCGGTGATCGAAGTGTCGGGCCGGCTTTATCCGGTGGAAATCCGCTACCGTACCGTGCGCCAGGAGGCCCAGGGCGACGAGGCCGCGGCGGCCAGGCCCGGACGCGAGCGCATGTCCGGCGACGAGGAGCGCGATCTCATCGACGCCATCGTGGATGCCGTGGACGAGTGCGCGCGCCACGGCCCGGGCGACGTGCTGGTCTTCCTGCCCGGCGAGCGCGAGATCCGCGAGGCGGCCGAGGCACTGCGCAAGCATCATCCCGCGGCCACCGACGTGCTGCCGCTCTACGCCCGGCTGTCGCAGGCCGAGCAGGAGCAGATTTTCCACCCCCGCGGCAACGCGCGGCGCATCGTGCTGGCCACCAACGTGGCCGAAACCTCGCTCACGGTGCCGGGCATCCGCTTCGTGGTCGACAGCGGCCTGGCCCGCATCAAGCGGTATTCGTGGCGCAACAAGGTGGAGCAGCTGCGCATCGAGCCGATCAGCCGCGCCTCGGCCAACCAGCGCGCCGGCCGCTGCGGCCGCGTGGGGCCGGGCGTGTGCATCCGGCTGTACGACGAGCAGGACTTCAACGCCCGCGCCCCGTTCACCGATCCGGAAGTGCTGCGCTCCTCGCTGGCCTCGGTGATCCTGCGCATGAAGTCGCTCAAGCTGGACGACATCGAGCAGTTCCCCTTCGTGGAGGCGCCGCCCGGGCGCGCCGTGGCCGACGGCTACCACCTGCTGCAGGAACTGGGCGCCATCGAGCGGGCCGACGGCCACGAAGGCGAGGACGGCGGCCAGGGCGGCGCGGGCCTGGTGCTGACCCGCACCGGGCACGAACTGGCCAAGCTGCCGGTGGACCCGCGCATCGGCCGCATGATCCTCGCGGCGCGCGAACAGCAATGCCTGGCCGAAATGCTCGTCATCGCCTCGGCCCTGTCCGTGCAGGACCCGCGCGACCGCCCCATGCAGGAGCGCGAGGCGGCCGAGGCCGCGCACGCCAAGTTCGCCGATGACAAGTCCGAATTCATTTCTTTCCTGAAGCTGTGGCGCTGGTACGGCGAACAGGTGCAGCACAAGGCTTCGCAACGCAAGCTGGTGGCGCTGCTGCGCCAGAACTTCCTCTCTCCCGTCCGGCTGCGCGAATGGCACGACGTGCACTCCCAGCTCGCCGCGCTGGTGGGCGAACAGGGCTGGCGGCTGAACCAGACCGAGGCCACCTACGAGCAGCTGCACATGGCGCTGCTGGCCGGCCTGCTGGGCAATATCGGCTTCAAGAGCGAGGAGGGCGGCCAGTACCAGGGCGCGCGCGACATCCGCTTCCACATCCATCCCGGTTCGCGCCTGGCCAAGAAAGCCGGACGCTGGATCGTGGCGGCCGAACTGGTCGAGACTACCCGCCTGTACGCCCGCTGCGTGGCGCGCATCGAGCCCGCCTGGCTGGAGCGGGCGGCCGCCCACCTGCTGCGGCGCAACTGGTCCGATCCCCGCTGGGAAAAGAAGGCGGGCCAAGTCGTGGCCAACGAGCGCGCCACCCTGTACGGCCTGACAGTCTATTCCGGCCGCCGCGTGCACTACGGCCGCGTCAATCCCGGGCATGCGCGCGAGCTGTTCATCCGCCAGGCGCTGGTGCCGGGCGAGATCGACACGCGCCTGCCCTTCGTGGCGCACAACCGCAAGCTCATCGCGGGCATCGAGAAGCTGGAGCACCAGACGCGCCGCCCGGACATCCTGGTCGACGACGAGCTGATCTACGCCTTCTACGACCGCCAGCTTCCGGCGGGCATTTCCCAGACCGCGGCGCTGGAGAAGTGGGTGGGCGGGCTGGACAAGGCCGAGGCCGCCCGGCTGCTGCTCACCCGCGACGAGCTCATGCGGCATGAAGCGGCCGGCGTCACCACCGACGTTTTTCCCAAGAAGGTCGAGTGGCAGGGCGTCTCCATGGCGCTGGACTACCATTTCGAGCCCGGCTCGCCGCGCGACGGCGTGACTCTCTCGGTGCCGCTCTTCGCCCTCAACCAGATCGACCCGGCGCGCTGCGAATGGCTCGTGCCCGGCATGCTCAAAGAAAAGGTGCACCTGCTGTTGAAGTCGCTGCCGCAGAAGCTGCGCCGGCATTGCGTGCCGCTGCCGGACTACGCCGCCGGCTTCTACGACCGCTGGTTCGAGCGGCTGGCCGACCCCGGCCAGGGGCTGGTCGAGGCGATCATCGCAGACATGTGGGAACAGGTGCAGGTGCGCCCGGCGGCGGCCGACTTCAAGCTCGAAACCCTGCCGCCCCATCTTTTCATGAATTTCCGCGTGATCGACGAGCACGGCCGGATGCTGGCCGCCGGGCGCAACCTGGCGCAGTTGCGGGCCGAATTCGGCAAGCAGGCCCAGGCCACGTTCCAGCAACTGGCCGCGCGCGATGCCGACGTGGCGCAGGCGCTCGCGCACGAGAACCTCACCGGCTGGACGTTCGGCCCGCTGCCCGAAATCATGGAGATCAGGCGGGGCGGGGCAGTCGGTGATCGGCTATCCCGCCCTGGTCGACCGCGGCGGCCATTGCGACCTGGACGTGTTCGACGATCCGGAAGAGGCGCGCAAGCACCACCGGGCCGGCCTGCTGCGGCTGTTCCGCCTGGGCCTGCGCGAGCAGGTCAAGTTCCTGGAAAAGAACCTGGCCGATCTCACCCGGATCAGCATGCTCTACATGACGCTGGGCACGCAAGAGGAACTGCGCGACCAGATCATCGACTGCGCGCTCGGCCAGGCTTGCCTGGCCGAGCCCTGGCCCGTGAACGAAACCGAATTCGAGGCGCGCCGCGCCGAGGGCAAGGGACGCCTGGGCCTGCTGGCGCAGGAAGTCGCGCGCTTGGCGGGCGCCATCCTCGCCGAATACGGGGCCGTGCAGCGCAAGCTGCCCCAGGCCAAGCCGCACGCGGCCGCGCATGCCGACATCCAGCAGCAGTTGGGCGCGCTCATGCCCAAGTGGTTCATCCGCGACACGCCCTACGCGCAGCTCGCGCATTTTCCGCGCTACCTGAAGGCGGTCGCCGCCCGCATCGACAAGCTGCGCGCCGACCCCGCGCGCGACGCCCGCCTGGTGGGCGAAATGGCCCCGCTGCTGACGCAGTACCAGCGCGCCCGGGCCGCCCTGAAGGGGGCGCCCGACCCGCGCCTGGACGAGTTCCGCTGGCTGCTGGAGGAGCTGCGCGTGGCGCTGTTCGCGCAGGAGCTGCGCACCCCCATGCCGGTGTCGGTCAAGCGGCTGATGAAAAGCTGGGAGTCGCTGCGGCGCTAGCCCCGGCGGCGCCGCGCCGGGGCCGGGCGCTTGCCGGGGCCGTCAGATCGCCAGGAATCCCGCGATCACCAGGATGATGAGGCCGAACTTGGTCGCCTTGTAGACGGTCTTGTTCCAGGCCTTGAAAGCCTTGCGCTTCTGGTCGATGACCCAGTGCGCATGCGTGAGCTTGTTGATGGCGCCGGTCTGGTCGCCGCCGTCGTTGGGCGAGCTGGCGGCCGACATGACCACGCGGCCGAACCAGCGGTTGAACGCCTCGGCCCAGCGCCACTTCAGCGGGCGCTCCACGTCGCAGAAGAGAATGATGCGGTTGCGGTCCG
Organism: Achromobacter sp. DMS1; assembly: GCF_001270295.1. NCBI lineage: Bacteria > Pseudomonadati > Pseudomonadota > Betaproteobacteria > Burkholderiales > Alcaligenaceae > Achromobacter > Achromobacter sp. DMS1. The sequence goes on from NZ_LHSJ01000068.1 coordinate 10,228, forward strand.
TGCGGTTGTAGGCTTCGTGCACGTAGGTTTCGTCGAAGACCACGCTTTCGCCGTCGCGCCAGCTGTAGGCGTCGCCGTCGACGATGATGTGGCAGCCGTCGTCGTTGGGGGTGGACAGCCCCAGGTGATAGCGCAGCGAACCGGCGAACGGGTCGCGGTGCGGGTTGAGCTTCCCGCCCGGCGGCAGCTCGGCGAACATGGCGGCCTTCACCTTGGGCAGCGTCTTCAGGATGGCGACGGTCTTGGGGCAGAGCTCTTCGGCCGAGGGGTGGCGGGCCTCATACCACTTGAGGTAGAAGCGCTTCCAGCCGTACTTGAAGAAGGAATTGAAGCCGATGTCGTTGTGCGCCTCGGCGGCCTTGATGCGCCGCATCTCCGCCATGCGCAGGGCTTCCTCGCGGATGGTTTCCCAGTTGTCGTCCAGCACCTTCAGCTCGGCGATTTCGCTGGTGGTCAGGTAGGGCGTGGTGGGCACGCGGGACGCGAGCACCATGAAGGCATTGACGGGCGCGAGCAGCACCGAATGATCCAGCAACTGCCTGCCCAGCGGCAGCCTGACGCGGCCGCGGAAGTGGGCGAAGAGGATGGCGGCCAGCCATATTCCGGGGATCAGCCATTTCATACGTCAATCTCGTGGTGCAGCGGGGTGGAGCCAGCGCATATTGTGGCACACGCCGTGCGGGCGGGCCCTGCTTGGAAAGCCGCCGACTGGGTACAATTCCAGCTATGTCCGAAGCCGTAACGAACCCGTCCCCCTTTGTCCACCTGCGCGTCCATTCCGAGTTCTCGGTGGTGGACGGCATCGTCCGGATTCCCGATCTCATCAAGCGGGTCGCCAGGCTGGGCCAGCCCGCCGTGGCGCTCACCGACCTCGCCAACCTGTTCGGGCTCATCAAGTTCTACAAGGGCGCCCGCGGCGCCGGCCTCAAGCCCATCGCCGGGTGCGACGTCTGGATCACCAACGACGAAGACCGCGAGAAGCCGTTCCGCCTGCTGCTGCTGGTGCGCAACCACCAGGGCTATCTGAACCTCTGCGAGCTGCTGACCCGGGCTTTCCTCACCAACCAGGGCAAGGGCCGGGCCGAGATCCGGCGCGAATGGCTGCAAGGCCAGGAGGGCCTGATCGTGCTGTCGGGCGCACGCGCCGGCGACGTGGGCCAGGCGCTGGACGCGGGCAATGCGGTGTCGGCGCTGGCCCTGGCGCGCCAATGGGCGCACATGTTCCCGGGCTGCTACTACATCGAGCTGCAGCGCGCCGGTTTCGACGGCGACGAAGCCTACACCCAGGCGGCCATGCGGCTGGCGGCCGAGGCCGGCCTGCCCGTGGTGGCCACGCATCCGGTGCAGTTCCTGGACCCGGAGGAATTCCAGGCCCACGAGGCCCGCGTCTGCATCGCCGAGGGCGAGATCCTGGCCAACCCCCGGCGGGTGCGCCGTTTCACCAAGGAGCAGTACCTGCTCAGTTCCGAGGAAATGGCGCGCCGCTTCGCCGACGTGCCGTCGGCGCTGGCCAACACGGTGGAGATCGCCAAGCGGTGCAACCTCAGCCTGGTGCTGGGCAAGCCGCGCCTGCCCAACTTTCCCACGCCCGACGGCGTCTCGCTGGACGACTACCTGGTGCAGCTCTCCGAGCAAGGGCTGGAAAAGCGCCTGGCGTTCCTGTTTCCCGACGAGACCGAGCGCGCCGCCCGGCGCGACCAGTACTACGAGCGGCTGCGCATGGAGTGCAAGACCATCATCCAGATGGGCTTTCCCGGCTACTTTCTCATCGTGCAGGACTTCATCAACTGGGGCAAGAAGAATGGCGTGCCCGTGGGCCCGGGCCGGGGCTCGGGCGCGGGCTCGCTGGTGGCCTACGCGCTGGGCATCACCGACCTGGACCCCATCCGCTACGACCTGCTGTTCGAACGCTTCCTGAATCCGGAGCGGGTGTCCATGCCCGACTTCGATATCGACTTCTGCCAGGACAACCGCGAACGCGTCATCGACTACGTCAAGTCGAAATACGGGCGCGACGCGGTGAGCCAGATCGCCACCTTCGGCACCCTGGGCGCCAAGGCCGTGGTGCGCGACGCCGGGCGGGTGCTGGACATGCCCTATATGTTCTGCGACGGCCTGTCCAAGCTGATCCCGTTCAACCCCATGGATCCGTGGTCGCTGGAGCGCACGCTGAAGGAAGAGCCCGCCTTCAAGGAGCGCTACGAGCAGGAAGAGGAAGTGCGCGCGCTGGTCGACCTGGCCAAGCCGCTCGAAGGACTGACCCGCAACATCGGCATGCACGCCGGCGGCGTGCTCATCGCCCCGGGCAAGCTCACCGACTTCTGCCCGCTGTACTGCCAGCCCGGCCAGGAGAACAGCGCCGTCTCGCAATTCGACAAAGACGACGTGGAAGCGGCTGGCCTGGTGAAGTTCGACTTCCTGGGGCTGCGCAACCTCACCATCCTGGACTGGGCCGTGCGCTACGTGCGCCAGTTCAATGCCGACAAGCGCGACTTCGACGTGATGGCGCTGCCGCTGGACGACCCGGCGGCCTACAAGATCCTGTGCGACGCGAACACCACGGCCGTGTTCCAGCTCGAATCGCGCGGCATGAAAGAGCTGCTCAAGAAGCTGCGCCCCAATACCTTCGAAGACATCATCGCCATGCTGGCCCTGTACCGCCCGGGGCCGCTCGAATCCGGCATGGTGGACGACTTCGTCAACCGCAAGCACGGCCGCGCGGCGGTGGACTACTTCCACCCCGACCTGGAAAGCACGCTCAAGAGCACCTACGGGGTCATCGTCTACCAGGAACAGGTGATGCTGATCTCGCAGATCATCGGCGGCTATTCGCTGGGCGGCGCCGACCTGCTGCGGCGGGCCATGGGCAAGAAAAAGCCCGAGGAAATGGCCAAGCACCGCGAGCTGTTCGAGAAGGGCGCCAAGGAGAAGGGGCACGACCCCGACCTCGCGGTCAAGCTCTTCGACCTCATGGAAAAGTTCGCGGGCTACGGCTTCAACAAGTCGCACTCGGCGGCCTATGCGCTCATTTCCTACCAGACCGCGTGGCTCAAGGCCTACCATCCCACCGAATTCCTGGCCGCCACCATGTCGTCCGACATGGACGACACCGACAAGGTGCAGACCTTCTGCCGCGACGCCCAGGAAAACGGCGTGGAGGTGCTGCCGCCCGACGTGAACCACTCCGGCTACCGCTTCGAGCCGGTGGCCGACAAGTACACCGAGCAGGGCAAGCCGCCGCGCACCATGCGCTACGGCCTGGGGGCGGTCAAGGGCACCGGCCAGGGCGCGGTCGAGGACATCCTGCGTGCGCGCAAGGAAGGCGGCCCCTTCCTCAACCTGTTCGATTTCTGCCGCCGGGTCAGCAAGCACGCCGTCAACCGGCGCACCATCGAGGCCCTCATCAAGGCTGGGGCATTCGATTCCATCGAGCCGAACCGCGCCGCCATGCTGGCTTCCGTGCCCACGGCCATGGAAGCCGCGGAGCAGGCCGCGCGCAGCGCCAACCAGGCTTCGCTCTTCGGCGACGACAGCGGCGACGTGGTGGCCCAGGAGCTGGCCAAGGTGCCGCCCTGGGATCTGCACGCCAAGCTCACCGAGGAAAAAGCCGCGCTGGGCTACTACTTCAGCGGCCACCTGTTCGACCACTGGCGCGACGAGGTGCGGCGCATCGTGCCCATGCAGCTCGCGCGCATCGAGCCGCAGCGCGACCTGCAATGGATGTGCGGCGTGCTGGCCAGCGTGCGCACCATGATGACGCGGCGCGGCAAGATGGTGTTCGCCGTGCTCGACGACGGCACCGCGCAGGTGGAAATCTCGGTTTTCAACGAACTGTACGAAAAACACCGCAACCGGCTGCGTGAAGACCAGCTCCTCATCGTGCAGGGCAAGGTCAGCAACGACGAGTATTCCGGCGGCATGCGCATCGTGGCCGAGCAGCTCTACGACCTGCAGCTCGCGCGCGAGGCCCGGGCCCGCTCGCTGCGCATCAAGCTCAACGGCACGGCCGACGCCGTCCGCCTGCGGCAGATGCTCAATCCCTTCCGCGCCGAGCCCGAGAACGGCATCCCCGGCGTGCCGGTGGACGTGGTCTACGCGCGCGACAACTTTCTCTGCACGGTCCGGCTCGGCGAGGAATGGCGCGTGCGCATGGCCGACGCGCTGCTGGAGAACCTCAATGCCTGGACCCGGCCCGAGCTCGTGGAGGTCACTTACTGATGCATCCGCTGCGCATCGTGCATTCCGAGGCGGCCACCAGCTTCGGCGGCCAGGAAGGCCGCATTTTCAAGGAAATGACGGCCATGCGCGCGCGCGGCCATCACATGGAGGCCATTTGCCAGCCCCAGGCGCTGCTGGCCCAGCGCCTGTCCGACGCAGGCTTCACCGTGCACACCCTCGACATGGACGGCCCGCTCAACTATCTGCGCGGCGTGGCCGCCGTCCGGCGCATCCTCAGGCAAGGCCGTTTCGACGTGCTCAACACGCATAGCCGGCGCGACACCGTCATCGCGGCGGCGGCCGGGCGGCTGGCGGGCACCCCGCTCATCGTGCGCACGCGCCACCTGTCCAACAGAGTGGGCTCGCTCTGGTCATACACCTGGCTGCCGCATCGCGTGACCACCGTGAGCGACCACGTGCGTCAGCATCTCATCGACCGCGGCGTTCCGCCCGACCGCGTCGCCACGGTGTATTCGCCGGTGGTGCTGCCCGCGCCCGTGGAGCATTCCACCCTGCGCCGGGAACTGGGGCTGTCGCCCGACGACGTGGTGGTGGGCTGCGTGGCCGTGATGCGCGCCACCAAGGGCCATAAAGACCTCATCGACGCCATCGCCCCGCTGATGGCCGAGCGCCCGCACCTGCACCTGGTGTTCGTGGGCGGGGGCTCGCCGGTGTTCGAGCAGACCCAGGCCTACGTGGCCCAGCGCGGCCTGGAAAACCGCATCCATCTGTTGGGCACGCGGCGCGACGTGCCCAACCTGCTGGCCGGCTTCGACCTGTTCGCGCTGGCCACGCAGCAGGAAGCCTCGGGCACCGTCTACGTCGAGGCGCAGGCCAGCGGCCTGCCGGTCATCGGCACCGACGTGGGCGGCGTGTCCGAAATGTTCCGCGACGGCGTCACGGGCATCCTGGTGCCGCCCCGGAATCCGGCGGCCCTGACCGACGCCCTGCGGCGCCTCATCGACGATCCCGGCCTGCGCCGGCGCATGGGCGAAGCGGGCCGCAAGAGGGTCTGGGAAGAGGGCGTGTTCTCGCCCGCCCGCCTGGCCGAAACCACCGAGGCCGTCTACCTCAAGTGGCTCGCGGAGCGGCGCGCATGAACGCCCCGAACATCCCGGTGCTGATGTACCACCACGTCACGCCCGCCGGCGGCATGATCGCGGCCACGCCCCAGGTTTTCGAAGACCAGATTGCCCGGCTCGCGCGCGCGGGCTACCAGTCATTGGGCACCGACGAGTTTTCCCTGTTCCTGGCAGGCGGCAGCGTGCCCGAGCGGTCCGTGCTCATCACCTTCGACGACGGCTACCTCAACAACTGGATATACGCGCATCCGGTCCTGCAGCGCTACGGCATGCGCGCCGTGCTGTTCACCATTACCGGGTGGATCGGCGACGGCCCGGCGCGCCCGCATGCGGGGCAGGGCGGCGTGCTGCCGCCCACGCCCGACCACCATGCCTGCAAGCAGCTCATTGCCGAGGGCCGCACCGACGAGGTGATGCTGCGCTGGAGCGAAATCGAGGCCATGCGCGCGGCGGGCACCTTCGAATTCCATTCGCACACGCATACCCACACGCGCTGGGACCGGGTCTGCGGCCAGGACGCGGCGGCCAAGCGCGGGCACATCGAAGAGGAGCTGCGCGTGTCGCGCGACACCCTGGCCAGGCGCCTGGGCCAGGCCAGCGACCACCTGTGCTGGCCCCAGGGCTATTTCGACGCCGACTACCTCGAGGCCGCCCGCGAAGCCGGGTTCCGCCACCTGTACACTACCGACCCTTTCGGCCAGAACCGGCCGGGGGCCGACCCGGAGCACATCTACCGCTTCGCGGTGCGCAACCAGGGCGGCGCGTGGCTGAACCGGCGCATCTGGCTTTCGCGCCATCCCTTCTGGGGGCCCCGTTATCACGCCTGGAAGGCATGGAAAAAGCGTCTTAGGAATCGCGGATGAAGCTATCGGTCATCATCATCACCAAGAACGAGGCGGCCAACATCGCCGAATGTCTGAAATCCGTGTCGTTCGCTGACGAATTCATCGTGGTGGACTCGGGCAGCACCGACGGCACCGTGGAGCTGGCGCGGGCGCTGGGCGCGCGCGTGGAAATCACCCCCGACTGGCCCGGGTTCGGCCCGCAGAAGAACCGCGCGCTCGACCTGGCCACCGGCGACTGGGTGCTGTCCATCGACGCCGACGAACGCGTCACGCCCGAACTGGCCCGCGAAATCCAGGACACGCTGCGCGCGCCCGCCGCCGATTGCTACGAGATCGCGCGCCTGTCGAACTTCTGCGGCCGCGACATCCGCCACAGCGGCTGGTGGCCCGACTACGTGCTGCGCCTCTTCAGGCGCGGGTCCGCCCGCTTCACCGATGCCGCCGTGCACGAGCGCGTGGTGCCGGCCCGCGGCCGGCCGCTGCGCCTTGCCGGCTATTTCCGCCACTATCCCTACGACAACCTCGACGCGCTCATCAACAAGGTCAACCGCTATTCGTCCGACGCCGCCGCCATGATGTACGCCAAGGGCCGGCGCACGGGTGTGCTGGGGGCGCTGGGCCACGGTTTCTGGACTTTCGTGCGTATCTACCTGATACGCCGCGGCTTCCTGGACGGCCGCCACGGGCTGGTGCTGGCCGTCACCGCGGCGGCCGGCAGTTTCTTCCGCTATGCCAAGCTGATGTTCCTGGCCGGAAAGAAGCCGTGAGAATCCTGTACACCAATTTCCATGGCCGCAACGGCGGCGGCCATGTGACCTACATCATCAACCTGGCCAAGGCGCTGGCGGGCAGCCACCAGATCACCGTCGCCACGCCCGAAACCAGCCGGCTCTACCGCTACGCCAAGGCCATTCCGGGCGTGACGGCGGTGCCCATGCAGTATTCGTCGCGTCCCGCCGCGCTGCTGGGCGAGCGCGCGCAACTGCGCCGGCTGATCCGCCAGGGCGGCTACGACCTCATTCACTGCAACGGCTCGGCCGACCACAAGCAGGTAATGTTCGCCACGCTGGCCCTGGCCGAGCGTCCGCGCATCGTCTTCACCAAGCACAACGACCACCCGGTGACCAGCCTGGGCAACTGGCTGCGCGCCCGCCTGGCCACCGACCACAGCATCGCGGTCAGCGATTACGTGCGCCGCCTGATGGAAAATTCGCCCTACAAGCGCCGCCCCATCACGACCATCCGCCACGGCATCGACACGAACTTCTTCGCGCCGCCGCCGCCCGAAAGCCTGGACAAGCTGCGCGAGATCTTCTTCGGCCCCGACTGGCGCGGCAAGCTGCTGCTGGGCAGCGCCGGCGGCACCGACTACGACAAGGGCTGGCTCGACCTGGTGGCCGCCGCGGCGGCGCTCCCCCCGGCGGACAAGGCGCGCGTGCGGCTGCTGGTGGCGGGCGACCCGCCCTCCGAGGCCAAGCTGGCCCGCGTGCGCGAGCTCGGCATGATCGACCAGGTCGTCTTTCCCGGGCTGCTCGACGACGTTCGCGCCGCGCTGGCGTCGTGCCATGCGGGCTTCGTGCTGTCCTACCGCGAGGCCCTGTCATTCGCATGCCGCGAGATCATGGGGCTGGGCCTGCCCGCCCTGGTGTCGGACGCGGGCGGCCTGCCCGAGAACGTCACCGACGGCGTGGACGGCTGGATCGTGCCGGCGCGCGACGTGGCCGCCATGACCGCCAGGCTGCGCCTCATGCTGGACGATCCCGAGCGCGTCCGCCAGATGGGTATGCAGGCCCGCGCCACCGCGGTGCGCGATTTCAACCTCGAGCGTTTCGCCCGCGCCACGATGGAGGTGTACCAGCGTACGCTGGACGGACACTGAGCCCTTATAATTCGGGCCATGTCTATTCCTATCCTCATGTATCACCAGATCGGCGAGCCCAACCCCAAGGGCACGCCGTATCGGGGCCTGACGGTGCACCCGGACAGCTTCGCCCGCCAGATGCGCTGGATGCGCCGCCTGGGCTATCGAGGCCTGTCCATGCGCGACCTCATGCCGTACGTGCGGGGCGAACGCCAGGGGAAGGTCTTCGGCATCACCTTCGATGACGGCTACCGCAACGTGCACCGCAATGCCATGCCGATACTGAGCGAAATGGGCTTTACCGCCACCAATTATTTCGTGGCGCACCAGTTCGACGGCGGCAACGTCTGGGATCTGGAAAAAGGCATCCCGTTCTCGCCGCTCATGTCGGTGCAGGAAATGCGCGAATGGGCGCAGGCGGGCAACGAGGTAGGCTCGCACACGCTGGACCACGTCCACCTGCCGGAACTGCCGCCCGACGAGGCGCGCCGCCAGATCGCGCAGTCGAAAGACGAGCTCGAGCAGGCCCTCGGCGGACCCGTCACGGCTTTCTGCTATCCCTACGGCGATCACGGTCCCGAGCACCGCGTCATGGCCCGCGAGGCTGGCTACGACAACGCCACCCTCACCCGGCGCGGGCTGGCCGCCGCCACGGACGATCCCTACGGCCTGCCGCGGGTCACGGTGTCGCGTTCGACCAACATCGTCCGGTTCCTGCAGAAATGCCTCACCCGCTATGAAGACTCCCGCCGCAATGGTTGAGCGGCGGCTGCGCATCGCGCTGCTGGTGGACCGTTTCGGCAATCGTTTCGGCGGCGCCGAAGCCTATGGCGTCGAACTCATGCGCGTGCTGGGCGAGCGTCACGACATCACCGTCGTGGCGCGCGACTACGACAGCGATCTTCCCTTCGCCCGCCGGCTGCTCCGCTTTCCCGGCTGGCTGCCGAGCTGGATGCGGGTGGCCTGCTTCGCGTGGCGCGCCCATCGCCTCACCCGCGGCCGGTTCGACATCGTGCACTCGCACATGAACGGCTGGGCGGGCGAAATCCAGGTCATGCACGTCACGCCGGTGCGCTACGGCCGCGTCATCCGGGCCAAGCCCTTCAAGCGGCTGCGCGCCTGGGTCAACCCGCGCCTGCTCACCTACCTGCTGCTGGAACGGGCCCGGGTCCGCAGCGGCCCGGGGCGGCGCATCGTCGCCGTCTCCGGCCTCATCCAGGACCAGCTGCATCGCAGCTACGGCCCCGAGCTGCCGGTGGACATCATCGCGCCGGGCGTGAAGCTGCCCCCGCCTGTCGATCCGTCGCGCCGGCGCGAAGTGCGCGAATCCCTGGGCTGGAACGACGACACCATCGGCTGCCTGCTGGTGGCGCGCAATCCCCTGCGCAAAGGCCTGCCCGCCTTGCTGGACGCCCTGGCCCAGTTGCCCGACAACTACCGCCTGCTGGTGGTCGGCGCCGACGGGGCCGCGCGCGAGCGCGTGCGCGCCAAGGGCGCGCTGGCCGGCCGCGTCAGCCTGGTGGATCCCACCCCGGAGGTGGCGCGTTATTTCGGCGCCGCCGACCTCTACGCCCATCCCACGCTCAACGACAGCTACGGCATGGCGCCGCTCGAGGCCATGTCCCACGGGCTGCCCGTGGTGGTCAGCTCGCCCGACTATTGCGGCTTCGCCCAGTACCTGTCGGCCGGCCGCGACGCGCTCATCCTGCAAGACCCGCGCGACGGCAGCCAGCTGGCCCAGGCCCTGCTGCGCCTGGGTTCCGAGCCCGAACTGCGGGCCGCGCTGGCCGAACGCGGCCTGGCCATCGCCCGCGCCCAGAGCTGGGAAAACGTCGCCCTGCGCTACGAAGCGCTATACGGGGCCGTGCTGGCCGAGCGCGGCGCCTGAACCCGCGCGCGGCGCGTTCATGCTTGCGGCGCGGTGGCGCGCTCCAGCTCATCCAGCCAGGCTATCGCGTGTTCGCGGCTGTGCCCGCACATGTCGCGCTGCGGCCGGAGGCCGCCGCAGAAGTCCGGCCGCTCGGGGGCGGCCGAACACCGCGCAGCGCATGTCCGGCAGCAGTTGCGCGCAGGGCACGCCGGCCGGCTTGCCTTGCGGCATGCCGGGCAGGGGCCGCGTAATGGAAGGGGCGATGCAGCAGGCTCCGCAGCCCGGCCGGCAGGAGACGGGCGCCGGCGGCGGACCGGCCGGATCGCCCGCGGGGCGGACCGCCGCGTTCATACCCACCCGCGCAGCCAGTAGACGAACAGGCCGGCGTACTCCTTGATGATGGAGCGGCTGGCGTCGAAGGCGCGCTGGTTGGGCAGCCAGGGCCAGAACGGGTCGCGGCTCTCGGCTTCGGGCACCACGATCTGCGGCGGCGTGGGCGCCGCGATGGCCTGCACGCCCTGCTTGGAAAACGCCGCCATCGCGCGCGGCATGTGCAGGGATGAGGTAACGAGCAGGATCGTGTGTATGCCGCGCGCCTTGAGCTTGTCTTCCGTCAGGGCGGCGTTTTCGTAGGTGGTGCGGCTGGAGTTCTCGAGGATCAGCGCGGCGTCGGGCACGCCCTGCTGGCGCAGCGTGTAGGCCATGCCCTTGGCTTCGCTCACGTCGCCCTCCAGCGCACCGCCGGACAGCAGCACCCGCGGCGCGCGACCGGCCCGGTAGAGCTCCATCGCGGTGTCCACGCGGACGACGGCGGTCTGCCTGTCGTAGGGCAGGAACCAGTTGGCGCGGCCGTTGGCCGTATTGCCGCCCAGCACCACGATGGCGTCGGCGGTGGGCGACTCCGCGGCCGGCAAGTGGGGATAGCGGTGTTCGAGCGCCCCGCCCAGCCAGAGCGAAGTGGCCGGCAGCGACCAGGCCAGGGCCCAGATCAGGCCGGCGGCCATCAGCGCCGCGCCCGTTTTGCGCAAGCGGAACAGACCCAGCACCAGACCGGCGACGACCAACGTGATACAGAGATTTAGCGGGATGATCAGATTCGTCAGGTAAGTGGCTATGGTCATGTCAAACAATCCGGTGACTGCCTCGCCTCGAGGCCTTGCCGGGGCCAGGAAGGCATATCCTGGGTTTACGCCGCGCCGAGCAGTTGCCGGGCCCGCGCGTCGACTTCCTGCACGGACGGCCAGGATCCGTCCGCGCCCATGCACACCGCCCGGGGCGACCATGGGCCGGTCCGCGACGGACTCGTCACGCCGAACAGGGTGAGTTCGGGCGCGAGCGCGGCGGCGGCCACATGGGAAACGCCGGAATCGTTGCAGATGACCAGCCGGGCGCGCGCGGTCAGGGCGGCGAAAGCCCCCAGGGACAGCGGCGGCAGCAGCTGCGCGCTGGGCGCGTTGCGGCGGGCCTCGTCGATTTCGGACGGCGGTGGGCACATTACCACGATATGGCCGGCAGACTGTAACGAACGGCTAAGGGCGTCGAATCCCGGCCACACCTTGATCCTGCCCTTGTGCAGCCCGGTGGCGGTAGGGGCGATCAGCACGAAGGGCCGGCCGGCCAGCCCGGCGTCGCGCAGCGCGTCTTCCGCAGCCTGCCGGTGCGCCGGGCGTGAGGGGCAGGTCCAGCGTGGGGGAGGGGGCGGCCGGGCCGGCCGGCAGCCCCCAGCGCGCCAGCGCCTCGCGGGTAAGGCAATGCCAGGACTGTACGGCGTGCATGGGCCGGGAAGGCTTGGACACCGGCCAGCGCAGCAGGAAGCTGCGTCCGTCGTCGCGGTAGCCGGCCGAGGGCAGCCCCGCCAGCCGGAACACCAGAGCGCTGGACAGCGAGTCGGGCAAC
>NZ_LHSJ01000069.1:0-15959 GCF_001270295.1 Achromobacter sp. DMS1
ACGGCGGAAGGCGTGGACATCGCCACCGCCGACGGCGTGCTGCGCCTGCTCGAATTGCAGAAGGCGGGCGGCAAGCGCCAGGCCGCGGACGTGTTCGTGCGCGGCTGGCAGCCTTAGCCAGCCCGCGCGCGGCCGGCGCGCCTTCAGGGCGCCGGGTCTTCCGTTTTGCCCGCCGCGGACAGCAGGTCCAGGTAGGCGCCCGCCACCAGATGGCCGGGCGCCACGCCCAGGCTGGCCATCAGGGTTCGCGCCTCGGCCATGCCGGCCTGTGTGCTCTCGCCGTCGCGCAGCACGACTTCCAGCTCCAGGAATTCGCCCAACCCTTCCACGCGGTCGAGGTGGATGCGCGTGCGGCCCGCCAGGAAAAGCAGGCGCGTCTTGCGCACGCGGCCGATGACGCCCCAGGCCAGTGTCAGCGTCTTGCGCAGCGTGTCCGGAGAGCGGGTGGGCGAGATCTCGTAGAAGCTCTCCTTGAGGGAGGGCGAGTCGTCGCGCCGGTAGAAGATGAGCTCGCCCGTGCCGTCGCCGAAGTCGCGCAGCTTCAGGCGGCCGTTGGGGCAGCGGAAGAAGGTGTCGTCCTGCCGGATGATGACGGGTTCGCGGCCCGACAGGGCCGCAGCCAGCGGCTCGATGGCGGCCAGGTCGGCCACCCGGGCCTTGATTTCCACATTGCGCGGCATGGCGGTGCTCCGGGATCAGTACAGCGAGCCGGCGAGACGGCCGGGCAGGTCGCGGTCGTAGGCCCGCCCGTCGAAAGTGCCGGCGGTGATGTCCGACAGGATGCGGCCCACGCTGGGCAGCGTATCGCGCGGCACCTGGGTGGCCGGATCCCACAGGCGCGAGCGCAGCAGGGCGCGCGAGCATTGGAAATACACGGTCTGCACGTCGATGATGAGCACCGAGCGCGCCGGCTTGCCGTCCATGGCGTAGCGCTCGAGCAGCGCCGGCTCCACGCTGATGCGGGCCACGCCGTTCACGCGCAGCGTCTCGCCCACGCCGGGCACCAGGAAGAGCAGCGCCACGCGCGGATCGGCCAGAATGTTGCGCAGGCTGTCCATGCGATTGTTGCCGCGGCGGTCGGGCAGCGCCAGCGTCTTCTCGTCCAGCACGTCCACGAAGCCGGCCGGATCGCCGCGTGGCGAGGCGTCCAGCCCGTCGGGGCCGGCGGTGGCCAGCACCGCGAAGGGCGCGGCTTCGATGAAGGCCCGGTAGTGCGGGTGCACGTGGTCCACTTCTTTTTTCAGCGAGGCTTCGCCGGGCTGGCCGTACAGGGCTTCGAGGGCGGCGGCGTCGGTGACCAGATAGGCGGGATCGGCGTGCATGGTGTCTCCGTGTCAGGCGAGCGCCGCGGGCAGGTCGGCGGCGGTGTAGAACACTTCGTCGGGCTGGCGTCCGCGCAGCGCATCGATGTGGTTATAGCCCCAGGCCACCGATCCCACGCGCACGCCGGCCTTGCGCGCCGCGTCGATGTCGCGCATTTCGTCGCCCACCAGCAGGAAGCGCGCGGGATCCGCGTCCTGTTGCCGGAGCAGGCGCTGGATCTTGGCCGCCTTGCCGAAAAGGTCGGTGCCGCACTCATAGGCGTCGAAGAGCGCCGAGGTCCGGCCGCCCAGCACGCGCTGCACGTTCTGCAGCGAATTGGAGCTCACCACGGCCAGCTTCAGGCCCGCCGCCTTCAGCCGTTGCAGCGCCTCCGGGATGCCGGGGAAAACCTGCACCGCAGGGTCGATGTCCTGCATCAGCGCGCGCACGTGCGCCATGATGGCCGGCAGCTTCCACAAGGGAATGCCGAGGTACTTGAGAATCTCGGCGGCCTCGCGATGGCGCAACTGCTCGCGTTCGGCGGCGTCGATCCTGCGAAAGCCGTACTTGTCGGCCACCGTATTGAGAATGGAGTTGAACCACGGCATGGTGTCGGCCAGGGTTCCGTCGAAATCGAACGCGGCGATGTCGTATTTCACGTCGGCCATCCGGGATGCGTTCGCCGGATCAGAGGCCCTGCGGATGCAGCAGGTAATGCACCACGGGCGCCAGCGCCTCGAGCGGCGGCGCGCTGTCGGCGGCGCGCCGCGCGGTGGTCCAGGGGTACTCCAGCCCCAGCAGCCAGCCGAAGACGGCCCCGGCGTCGCCCGCCGGCAGCGTCACCATGCTCTCGATGGTGATGACCAGCGAGCTGGCGCGATAGGGCTCGGGCTGGAACTCCCATTCGTACCGGCCGCAGCCCACCCGCGCGTCGCCCGTCGCCTTTTCGGTCATGCCGACCAGCCAGTCGCAGCTGTAGGCCGCGAGCCGCGCGCCGGGCTCCGGGCGCGACAGGTAGAAGGTATGGACGTTTTCGTAGGTCTGGCCGAACTTGCGCACCAGGGTGTCGGTAATGGCCGCCAGCCCGTGCGACTCCGGCGGAAAGGCGATGGCCTGCGTGCGCAGGGCCATGCGCAGCACCGCGTCGCTGGCGAACGCCCGCGTCATGTAGAGCGGGCGGTTCTCGTCCTTGGCGTGGAAGTAATCCCGCAGTACGGATTCGGTGGTGGCGTTGTGCATGAATACGTCTGACATGGCGCGGATTCCCCTCTTTGTCGTTTAGCAGGGCCGTTTCAGGCCTTGACCGGATCGAACCATTTGGAGATGTTGGGCGGCTCGTAGGCGGCGTAGCGGTCCAGCAGCAGGGCAGGGTCGTGCTCCACCACCAGCATGTCGCGATGCTGCGGGCGGATGAAAGCCTCTTCGACGGCGTGGTCCACGAACCGCACCAGCGCGTCGTAATAACCGGCGATATTGAGCAGGCCGCACGGCTTGCTGTGCATATTGAGCTGGGCCCAGGTCCAGACCTCGAAGAATTCCTCCAGCGTGCCCGACCCGCCCGGCAGGGCGACGAAGCCGTCGGCCTTTTCCATCATCAGGGCCTTGCGCTCGTGCATGGTCTGCACCAGGTGCAGTTCGGTCAGGCCCTTGTGGGCGTGTTCTTTCTTGAGCAGCAGTTCGGGGATCACGCCGATCACGCGGCCGCCGGCGGCCAGCACCTCGTTGGCCACCACGCCCATGATGCCCACCACCGAGCCGCCATAGACCAGCCCCAGGTCGCGCTTGACCAGCTCGCGCGCCAGCACGCGCGCCTGTTCGATGTACTCGGGGCGGCTGCCGGGGTTGGAGCCGCAATATACGCAGATGTTCTTCAGGGTCATGGAAAAAATCAGGGAGCCGCTGGTCCCGTTACAGATTGCGTCACAGGCGCTTGGGAAAGCCGATAGTGTACGCAAGGAACGCCGGCCCTTCATGGCGCGCCGCGGCACCGTGCGCAAGCTGCTCAACAAAGCGCTCGCCACGGATGTCGTCTGCGTGCTGCGCTACAAGCGCCATTACTTCAGCGCAGCCATTCCGAGTGCGTGGAAGGCAGGTCGCTCAAGGATCGGCGAACGGGAACCCACCACGCGCCGCCTGCTGGAGGAAATCCTGGCGGTGGAGGAAGAGCACGCCGACGATCTGTCCAGATTTCCTGGACGGCAACTGACGCGCGGAGGGCCCCCGGGCCGGGGCGCCGGGGCCGGTTTCAACGGGCGGCCGCGCCCAGGTCGTCGGCCCAGAGATCGTATTCGTCGGCGTCGGTGACGCGGGCGCGGACCAGGTCGCCAGGCTTGAGCGCGCGTTCGGCGCTCACGTAGACACAGCCGTCGATCTCGGGCGCGTCGGCGCTGCTGCGGCCCACCGCGCCGTCTTCGTCCACCTCGTCGATCAGCACCTCGATCTCGCGCCCGATCCGGGCCTGCAGCCGTTCGGCCGAAATGGCTTGCTGCTGCTCCATGAAGCGCTCCCAGCGCTCCTGCTTTACCTCGTCCGGCACGGGGTTGTCCAGCGCATTGGCCGGCGCGCCTTCCACGGGTGAATACTGGAAGCAGCCCACGCGGTCGAGCCGGGCTTCCCGCATCCAGTCGAGCAGGTACTGGAAGTCTTCCTCGGTCTCGCCCGGAAAGCCCACGATGAACGTGGAGCGGATGGTGAGATCGGGGCATTCCTCGCGCCAGCGCTTGATGCGCGCCAGCGTCTTGTCCTCGAAGGCCGGCCGCTTCATGGCCTTCAGGATGCGCGGGCTGGCGTGCTGGAACGGAATGTCCAGGTAGGGCAGCACCTTGCCCTGCGCCATGAGCGGAATCACCTCGTCCACGTGGGGATAGGGATACACGTAATGCAGGCGCGTCCAGACGCCGAGCTCGGACAAGGCCGTACAGAGCTCCGTCATGCGCGTGCGCACCGGACGGCCGTTCCAGAAGCCGCTGCGGTACTTGAGGTCCACGCCATAGGCGCTGGTGTCCTGCGAAATGACCAGCAGTTCCTTCACGCCCGCGCGCACCAGCCGCTCGGCCTCGTTCAGCACCTCGCCCACGGGCCGGCTGACCAGGTCGCCGCGCATGGACGGGATGATGCAGAAGCTGCAGCGGTGATTGCAGCCTTCGGAAATCTTGAGATAGGCGTAATGGCGCGGCGTGAGCTTCACGCCCTGCGGCGGCACCAGGTCCACGTAGGGGTTGTGGTCCTTGCGCGGCGGGGCGGCGTCGTGCACCGCGCGCACCACCTCTTCGTATTGCTGCGGCCCCGTCACCGCCAGCACGTTGGGATGCACGTCCCGGATGGCCGACTCTTCCACGCCCATGCAGCCGGTCACGATGACCTTGCCGTTCTCCGCCAGCGCCTCGCCGATCGCTTCCAGCGACTCCGCCTTGGCGCTGTCGATGAATCCACAGGTATTGACCACCACCACGTCGGCGTCGTCGTAGTCGGGCGTGACTTCGTAGCCCTCGGTGCGCAGCTGGGTCAGGATGCGTTCGGAATCGACCAGCGCCTTGGGGCATCCAAGACTGACGAATCCGACGCGCGGCACATGGGCTTCGGTTTGGGTAGGGGAGGCAGGGGTCTTCATAAGGCTTCCGTGCGGCTTTGCGAGTGCGGGCGCCGCCGCAGAAAATGGGGACGCCAAAGGTTCAAGCCAACCCGGCATTTTACCCTGCCGCGGCCGCGCCCTGCCTTGCGCGGGGCGTTCGCCCCTCGCCGGCGGCGGGCCCGCGCTTGCCGCCGGCACGGACCCGCCGCGGCGTCTTCCGACGCCAGAACAACGCCCGCAGCGTCAGTGCGGCGGTGCGGCCGTCGCCGTAGTAGACGCTGTTGTTGAAGCCCATGGTGCGGAAGTAGCGCTTGTCGAAGACGTTGTTGACGTTCAGGGTCAGCGGCATCATGGGCGTGATGTCGTAGCGCGCCATCAGGTCGGCGACCGCGTAGGGTTTCTGCACGATGCTGCGCGACTCGTCCACCCAGTAGCGGAGGTTCTCGGTCTTGCTCTGCCAGCGCAGGCCGCCGCCGACGGTGGGTTGATTCAGCGCGCCCGGGTTGTAGTCCACGTACTCGGCCACGTTCTTCTGGTTGGTGAGAAAGAGCGCGAGCGACGCGTTGAGGCGCTTGTCCAGGAATGCGCCCTTGATGCCGAGCTCGTAATTGTGTCCGTACGCGGGATCCAGGTTCTTGCCGTTGGCGTCGACGTAGGTCTGCGGCTTGGCGATCTGGCGCGCGCCGCCCTGGGCCATCCAGCGGGTGAACGATTCCTGCACCAGGTCTTCCGCATCGTCGCGGCAGCCCAGCTTGCGGCTCAACAGGCGCAGCAGGGGTGTCCGCCACCGCAGGTACGTCCGCACCAGGGTGGACTCATCCTCGGCGCTCATGGCTGCTCTGTGGGTAAAGCGCGCATGGAGGACGATGCGGGAGGGCGGCGGATTTAGAGAACGAGAACAGCCATCAATTTCGACTGCGATGTCCATGCCTTCCCTGGGCTGACCGCCGTCCGGCGAAGCGGCGGTCAGCCGGGGGAAGGCGGCGGAACGCCGTTCCTCCCGTTGCGGCCGCGCCGCCTGTCCGGGCGCTCGACGGCCAGCAGGTGCCTGACGACGGGCGGCGTGCCGCCCTGGTGGAATCGCAGCACCTCGGCCTGGATGTCGGCATCCGCCCGCGAGACGCGGTGATGCTGGCGCAGGTGCTCCGCCCACGATTCGATCTGGAACCACTCCACCATCAGCGTCGGGTCGGCGGAGTCTTCCGCGACGCCCCAGGCATAGGCGCCGTCGCGGCGCCGCTCGGCCGAGAGCCGATACAGCGCGTCAACGAAGCCGGCGCGGTCGCCGGCCGCGATCCGGTATTCGATCAGCACCGTCACGGGGCCGCGGTCGTGCTCGACCGGCGTCGCCGTCAGCGGCTCCGGCCAGTGGTTCGAGGGCACGAGGTCTGCCTCGCCCGCGGGCAGTTTGATGCGGTGCGCGGCCAGGCCCACCAGCGCCAGCGCGGCCGCGCCCGCCAGCAGCGCGCCGGGCACGCCGACGCCCTCGGCGACCGCGCCCCAGCCCAGGCTGCCGGCGGTCATGGCGCCATTGAAGACGGTGAGGTACACGGCCAGCGAGCGGCCCCGCACCCAGTTGGGCAGGATGGCCTGCGCCACCCCGTTCAGGGTGGTGAGCGCGGTGATCCAGGCCGCGCCCAGCACCAGCAGCGCGGCGGTGGCCAGCCACTTGGGCGGCGCGTAGGACAGCAGCGCCATGACCGCGGCGGTAACGAGCGCGGCGGCCAGCAACAGGCCGTCGGGGCTGAGCCACGCGCGCAGCCGGGGCAGCACGACCGCGCCGCCGATGGCTCCCAGGCCCACCGCTCCCAGCAACACGCCGTAAAAGCCCGGGCCGCCGTCGAGCAGGCTGCGCGCCACGAGCGGAAGCAGCGCCCAGACGGAACTGGCCAGCGCGAAGAACAGGAATGCCCGCGCCAGGACGACGTGCAGCTCCCGGCTCGCGCGCGCATAGCGCAGGCCGGCGCGGAAGGCGCCGCCGAATTGTTCCGAAAGCGCGTCCTGCCCGGCTGCCGGGCGGCGCCACCACAGCAGCGCGGCGATGACGAAAACGTAGGTGAGCACGTCCACCCCGTAGGCCACGGCGGCGCCCACGGCGGCCAGCAGCAGGCCGCCCAGGGCCGGGCCGACGGCGCGCGCGATGTTGATGCCCAGTGAATTGAGCGCGACCGCGCTCTTGAGGTCTTTTTTCTCGACCAGCTCGGGCACGATGGCTTGCCAGGTGGGCCCCATCAGCGCGGCCCCGATGCCGCCCAGGAATGTGAGCGCCACCAGCGAGGCCACAGATTGCAGCCCCAGGGCCGATAGCGCCATCAGACCGAGGCTGGTGCAGCCCAGCAGCACCTGTATGCCGACGAGAAACCGGCGGCGGTCGAGAATGTCGGCCAGCACCCCGGCCGGAATCGCCAGCAGGAAGACGGGCAGCGTGGCGGCCGCCTGCACCAGCGCGACCGCCGCCGGCGACGGCGACAGATCGGTCATCAGCCAGGCGCTGGCGACGTCGCGGATGAAGCTGCCGGTGTTGCCGATCACCGTGGCGATCCACAGCACGGCGAAGACGGTCTGGCGCAGCGGCGCGAAGCTGCTGGCCGCAGCGGGTGGCGCGTTCGGGTTCATGGCGGGTTTCTCTCTCGCAGGCTTTCTTGCAGGCTGGCCCAGGCGGCCAGCAGCAGGCCGCCGGCCAGGCCCAGGTGTTCGAAGAAGGCGTTGGCCATGGCGAAGCGCGCGGGGCCGTGCGGCAGTTCCCAGAAACGCAAGGCCAGAAACGTGGCCAGCACGGTGAAGACGGCCAGGCCCAGCGCGCCCAGCCAGCGCTGCCAGCCGATGAGCAGCAGGGCGCTGCCGCCCAGTTCCAGCGCGATCACCAGGGCGGCGAACACGGGAGCGGGGGTCAGCCCGAAATGGGCCATTTCAGCGACGGCGCCGGGAAAGTCCCCGAGCTTGGCCAGCCCGCCTTGCAGGTACGCGGCGCACAGGCCGAGATGGGCAAGGCGGCGCGCCGCCCTGCCGCCCAGCGCGCGACGGGCGAGTCCGGCCGGCCCGTGCGCGGAATCGGTTGGGGGGCGCATGGCCGCGGTTCCGCCGACTGCGCCTCAGACCGCCCAGCAGGAGCAGCCCAGCGCGCCGAAGAAGCCCTTGACGTCGGAGACGGGCGCCCGGGCGGCCCAGGCGCGGGCGTGGTCGTGGCCGTGCAGGCCGCAGGCGCTGGCGCAGCCGCAGGCCGCCAGGGCCTGGTAGCGCGGATACAGCGAGTTGCGGCCCGCGCCGTCCGGCTCGCCCCATGCGGCATAGCCCTTGAACAGGCGCGTGGGCGACCAGTCCGGCATGGCCGGCGGCGGGGGGGTGTCGTCCAG
This sequence comes from Achromobacter sp. DMS1, assembly GCF_001270295.1. NCBI lineage: Bacteria > Pseudomonadati > Pseudomonadota > Betaproteobacteria > Burkholderiales > Alcaligenaceae > Achromobacter > Achromobacter sp. DMS1. The sequence continues at coordinate 8,227 of NZ_LHSJ01000069.1, forward strand.
GCCGGCAAAAGCGCCATCGCCGTAGACGACGCGGCCGCCCACCACGGTGAGGTCGGAAGTCAGGAAGGAGATCTCGTCTTCGGCGACGGCGAAGTAGTCCTTGCTCGGCACGATGAAGTCGGCGAAATGGCCCGCTTCGATCCGGCCGCGCCGGCCTTCCTCGTTGGAGAACCAGGCGACGTTTTCGGTCCACATGCGCAGCGCCGTTTCGCGGTCCAGCCGATTGCGTTGCGGGTAAAGCCGCAGGCCGCCCAGCGTCTTGCCGGTGACCATCCAGGCCAGCGACACCCACGGGTTGTAGGACGCGACGCGCGTGGCGTCCGTGCCGGCGGATACCTGCACGCCTTTTTCCAGCATGCGCCGGATGGGCGGCGTGGCTTCGGCCGCCTCGGCGCCGTAGCGTTCGACGAAGTACTCGCCCTGGTAGGCCATGCGGTGCTGTACGGCGATGCCGCCGCCCAGCGCCGCCACGCGGTCGATGGAGCGCTCGGAAATGGTTTCGGCGTGGTCGAAGAACCAGTTCAGGCCCTGCAGCGGAATGTCGCGGTTCACTTTCTCGAAGACGTCGAGCGCGCGCGAGATGGTTTCGTCATAGGTGGCGTGCAGCCGCCACGGCCAACGGTTCTGGGCCAGGATGCGCACCACTTCCTCGAGCTCGCCTTCCATCTCCGGCGGCATGTCCGGGCGCGGCTGGCGGAAGTCTTCGAAATCGGCCGCGGAGAACACCAGCATTTCGCCCGCGCCGTTGTGGCGGAAGTAATCGTCGCCCTGCTTGTATTTGACGCTGGCGGTCCAGTCGAGGAAGTCCTGTTTTTCCTGCTTCGGCTTCTGCGTAAAGAGGTTGTAGGCCAGGCGCACCGTCATCAGGCCCTCGTCGGCCAGCTTCTGGATGACGGCATAGTCTTCGGGGTAGTTCTGGAAGCCGCCGCCCGCGTCGATGACTCCCGTCACGCCCAGGCGGTTCAGTTCGCGCATGAAGTGGCGGGTGGAATTGAGCTGGTACTCGAAAGGCAGCTTGGGGCCCTTGGCCAGGGTGGCATAGAGTATGGCGGCGTTGGGCTTGGCCAGCAGCAGCCCGGTGGAATTGCCCTGCGCGTCGCGCGTGATTTCGCCGCCCGCAGGCTCGGGCGTGTCTTTGGTGTATCCCACCGCGCGCAGCGCCGCCGCGTTCAGCAGCGCGCGGTCGTACAGGTGCAGCAGAAAGACCGGCGTGTCGGGCGCCACGGCATTGATCTCGTCCAGCGTGGGCAGCCGTTTTTCGACGAACTGGTGCTCCGTGAATCCGCCCACCACGCGCACCCATTGCGGGGCGGGCGTCGCCGCCACCTGCCGCCTGAGCATGTCCATGGCGTCGGCCAGCGAGCGCACGCCGTCCCAGCGCAGTTCGAGGTTGTAGTTCAGGCCGCCGCGCACCACGTGGGTGTGGTTGTCGAACAGGCCCGGCAGCACGCGCCGGCGCTGCAGGTCGACGACGCGGGTGGACGGGCCCGCCAGCGCCAGCACTTCCTCGTCGGAGCCGACGGCGAAGAACCTGCCGGACTCGATGGCGACCGCGCTGGCTTCGGGCCTGGCGCGGTCCAGCGTGGTGATCCGCGCGTTATGGAAAATGATGTCGGGGTGGGAAGCGGACACGATGAATACTCTCTGCGTGGTAGCGCGGGCGGGCGCGGCGGAATCAGGCCCGGTCCGCGCCGTCCGGGGCTTTGGCGGCATGGCGGCCCGGCAGCTCGCCCAGCACGTGTTCGGTGGCCCGGGTTTGCGAGCACGCGGAGGAAAAGCCGGCGCCCTTGAGCAGTTGCTTGCTCACCGGTATGACCTGTTCGCCCAGCAGGATGCCGAGCAGCCCGACCAGCGCCACCAGGGGCGGCGCCGGCGAGCGGACTTGCAGCAGGCTGTAGATGATGCCGACCAGCAGGCCGGCTCCCAGGGACAGTAGGTAGAGTTTCATCTTTCACCTCGGTGCGCAGCCTGCCGCGCAAGGCGTCACTTGGCGGGGTTGGGGCCGATGCGCTCGCCGTGCCGAACGCGCTCGGGGCCCTTGTGGACGTGCGTGACGGCATAGTCGATGCCCATGCCGTAGGCGCCGGAGTGTTCCTTGACGATGGCGGTGACGGCGTCATAGGTTTCCTTGCGGGCCCAGTCGCGCTGCCATTCCAGCATGACCTGCTGCCACGTCACGGGCACCGCGCCGGCCTGCGCCATGCGGTCCATCGCGTACTTGTGCGCGTCGGTCGAGGTGCCGCCGGAGGCGTCGGCCACCATGTAGATCTCGTAGCCGCCTTCCAGCATGGCGCACAGCGCGAAGGTCGTGTTGCACACTTCGGTCCAGAGGCCCGACACCACGACCTTCTTGCGGCCGTGCGCGGCCAGGGAATCGCGCACGTTCTGGTCGTCCCACGAGTTCATCGAGGTGCGTTCGAGAATCTTGTGGTCGGGGAACACGGCCAGCAGTTCGGGATAAGTATTGCCCGAGAAACTGTCGGTTTCAACGGTGGTGATGGTGGTGGGAATGTTGAAGACCTTGGCCGCCTTGGCCAGGCCCACCACGTTGTTCTTCAGGGTCTGACGGTCGATGGACTGCACGCCGAAAGCCATTTGCGGCTGCTGGTCGATGAAAATGATCTGGCTGTTCTGGGGCGTGAGGACTTCGAGGTATTTGTTGCTGGTCATGGCGATCACCTGCGGGCGGAGAAAAAAGAGGACGCGGAAGTATCCGCATGTGGCGCAACTAGTTTACGTTCGGGAAATTGCGTGGAGAATGCGAAAAACGGAATTCCATGTTTTCCGTTTTTTCGGGAATGCGGCGCGCCTGGATGCCAGAATGGCGTGCTAAAACGCCTGCCTTTTGCGGACTCGGGAAGCGCGCAATGAAGAAACTACCGGACCTGGAAGCCTGGGCGATTTTTGCCAAAGTCGCCGAAACCGGCTCTTTCGCCAAGACCGCGGCGGCATTTTCGCTGTCGCAGGCCACCGTCTCGAAAGCGGTCTCGAGACTGGAATCCCGCATGCAGACCATGCTCATCCACCGCACCTCGCGCCAGCTGTCGCTGACCGACGCGGGCTACGCCGCCATCGAGCGCGCCGCGCGCATCCTGGAAGAAGGCGAGGCGGTGGAGTCCGAGGTCACCGAGCAATCCGGCAGCCTGCGCGGCACCGTCCGGCTCGCCGCGCCCATGTCCTTCGGCGTTTCGCGCCTGGCGCCCATGCTGCCGGGCTTCATGCGCGCCCATCCCGAAGTCGGGCTGGAGATCGAATTCAACGACAAGCTGGTCGATGTCGTCTCCGAACGCTTCGACGCGGCTTTGCGCATCTCCTCGATGACCGATTCCAGCCTCCTGGCCCGCCGGCTGTGCTCGGTGCGCATCCTGCTCGTCGGCGCGCCCGCCTATTTCGCCCGCTACGGGCGGCCCACGCATCCGCGCGATCTCGTCCATCACCGCGCGCTGCGCTACATGTATTCGCGCCACGGGCCGAACTGGCGCTTTCGCCACCCGGTGCACGGCGACCATTCCCTGTCCATGCCCGCCTACCTGCACGTGAACAATGCGGAAGCGCTCGTGCCCGCCCTCAAGGCCGGCCTGGGCCTGGCGCTGCAACCTGAATTCCTGACCTGGAACGAGCTGCAGACAGGCGAATTGGAAACGGTCATGGACGACTGGCTGGTGGACCCGATCTCGCTGCACATCATCACGCCGCCGGGACGCCGCCGTCCGGCGCGGGTGCAGGCCCTCATCGAATACCTGGCCGGGCAGTTGTCCGGCGAGCCCTGGGCCAAGGAGGCGCCGGGCCATGAGGCGCTGGCGGCCGGTGCCGGCCTGCGGTGAGCGCCCCCCGGTGCGCTTCAGGGCGTCCGGCGCTGGCAGAAGTCCAGGAACCGCGCCAGCGAGGGCTGCCATTCGCGCGCGCGTTCCCAGGCAACCAGGGTGGGCGGGTTGTGCAGGCCGAGGTCGATCGGCAGGATCGCCGCATCCCCGGCATCGGCCAGCCGGCGCGCCGCCGCGACGGGCAGCATGACCAGGTAATCCGTGGCGCGCACGAATTCGTCGGTCAGCAGGAGGTCGCTCGCCTCGATGCCGCGGGGCGGCAGATCCAGATCGGCTCGCAGGAACAGTTCCGACAGCCTGGCGTGCATCATGGTGCCGGGCCGGGGCCTGCACCACGGCTGCCCGTGCAGGTCGCGCAGCGTGACGGCCGTCCGGGACGCCAGCGGCGACAGGCGGGCGTTGGCCACCACCACCAGCGGCTGCGGGGGCGCCAGGCGCAGGCGCCCCAGTTCCGGCGAAACCAGCTTGCTGTCGTCATAGCACACCAGCGCGTCCAGCCCGTCTTCACGGAGCAGGTCCGCCATGGCCTGGAATCCGCCGGTCTGCACGTTGAGCGCGATGCCGGGCTGGGCTTGGTTGAACGCATGGATGAGCGGCGCGAGGATGAGCTTGCCCATGTCGGTCGCCACGCCGACCCGCAGGCCGCCCTGGCTGCCCGAGCGCACCTCGGCGATGATCTCCGCCATCGAACGCGCCCGCGACACCAGCGCTTCCATGACGGGCAGCACCTGCGCGCCCATGGCCGTCGGCCGCCTGCCGTTGCCGGCGCGCTCGAACAGCCTGAAGCCCAGCTGCTCCTCCAGTTCCGCCAGGGTCTTCGAAACCGCGGATTCGCTGACGTTCGCGCGGCGGGCCACTTCCTTGGCGGTGGGCGCGTCCCGCAGGGCCAGGGCGATCTGCAGATGGCGCAGCTTGATCCGGGACGCCAGCGCTTCCACGGTCTTTGGGTTGACCATTTTCTCAACTGAACTGTAAAAAAATTCACTATACGGCAAGTCAAGCAGGGACGATCATGTCCCGATGCCGGAAGCTCGGTCCGGCTGGCGGCTGCGCAACGCGCCGACGGTCCCGCCGCCGCAACCTTGTCCATCAGACGGGAGAATCGCCTTGACCGCCAGACGCCGTATCCATGCCTGCGTGCTCGCCGCCGCCGCGGCCTTCTGGGTTTCGTCCGACGCCGCCGCCCAAGGCGCGGGCGAGCCCGCCAAAGTGGTGAAACTCGTGGTCGGCTATGCGGCCGGCGGCGCGGCCGATGCGGTGGCCCGGGCCTATGCGGAGCGCCTGCAGGCCGCCGGATTCGCCAACGTCATTGTCGAGAACCGGCCCGGCGCATCAGGGCGCCTGGGCCTGGACGCCGTGAAGAAAGCCAAGGCGGACGGGCTGACGCTCTACCTCGGCTCCTCGCCGATGTTCGTGATTTTTCCGCTGACCTACCGCAAGCTGGGTTACGACCCCGATCATGACCTGCGCCCCGTCGCCGTGGTGGCCGACGTGCCCACGGCAGCCGCGGCCGGGGCGAACCAGCCCTACGGCAACATGGCCGAGTACGTGAAATGGGCCAGACAGGCCCAGGGCAAGGCGAATCTCGGGTTGGCCACGCAGGGCAGCCCCGGCCAGCTCGGCACGATCGAACTGGGCAGGCAGAACGGCCTGCAGATCGAGCCGGTGGTGTACCGGGGCGCCGCGCCCATGCTGGTCGATGTGGTCGGCGGCGAGGTTTCCATGGGGTGGGACGCCGTGGCCAGCATGATGCCGCTCTACAGCGGCGGCAAGCTGAAGATCCTGGGCGTGGCCGGCGCCCGGCGCCTGCCCATGCTGCCGGACGTGCCCACGTTGCTGGAGCAGGGGTATCCGCAGTATGAGCACGCGTCGAGCTGGTACGCCGTCTATGCGCCGGCCGGCACGCCGGACGCGGCCGTCGGCGAGCTGGAGCAGGCATTCCTGGCCGCGGGCAAGGATCCGGCGCTGGTCGCCAAGCTGCAGGCCGGCGGCTTCCTGGTGGCGCCCCGGCCCGCCGCCGAGGCCGCGCGCCGCATGCGCGCCGAGCGCGAGCATTGGGCTCCCATCGTCAAGGAGGCCGGCATCGTCTTCGACGAATAGCCCGGCCGTCGAGCGCAAATGAGCGATTCCCTCTGGCAGTTGAGTGCCGTCGAAGCGGCGCGCCTGGTGCGCGGCAAGGCCCTGTCTCCCGTGGAACTGGTGCGCGCAGCCATCGAAAGGGCCGAACGCCTGCAGCCGGCCCTGAACTGTTTCATCACGCTGTGCCCGGAGCAGGCCCTCGAAGCGGCGCGCGCGGCCGAGCAGGCGCTCATGCGGGGGCAAGCGCCGGGCCTGCTGCACGGCCTGCCTTTCACGGTCAAGGACCTCGTGAATACCGCCGGCGTGCGCACCACATTCGGCGCCGTGCCCTTTCGCGACAACGTGCCGGCCGAAGACGCCGTGGCCGTGGCGCGGCTGCGCGGGCAGGGCGCGATACTGATCGGGAAGACCACCACGCCCGAGTTCGGCACCAAGTCCATGACGGACTCCCCGCTCTTCGGCCATACCCGCAATCCGTGGAGCCCGGACCGCACCTGCGGCGGTTCGAGCGGCGGCGCGGCGGCGGCGACGGCGGCGGGCGTCACCGCGCTGGCGGTCGCGACCGACGGCGGCGGCTCGACCCGGATTCCGGCCGCCTGTTGCGGCGTGGTCGGGTTCAAGCAGAGCATCGGGGCCATTCCCCACAGCCAGGCGCCCGACGCCATCGGCAACCAGACCTACGTCACGCCCACCACGCGGACCGTCGCGGACACCCGCCTGATGATGGCCGCCATGAGCGGGCCGCATCCCTGCGATCCCTGGTCGATGGGGGCGCCCAAGACCGACTACCTGGGGCAGGCGGAGTCGCCGGACACCCTGCGCGGAAAGCGCGTGCGCTATTGCGTCGCGCCGCCCGGCCGGCCGGTGGACGCCGACGTGCGGCGCGCCTTCGCGCTCGCGCTCGAGCGCCTGGCCGGCCTGGGCGCGCGCATCGAACCGTTTGACGGCGCCGGTTTCGACGTGGAGCCGGTCTGGCGTGTGATCAACCACACGGTATGGCGCGCGCGCTACCTGCCCCTGATCGCGCAGGCGCCCGACGCCTACAGCGCGTCGCTGCGCCGGCAGATCGAATCCGCGATGCAGTTCAGCGCGGTGCAGTACCAGGAGGCCATGTTTGCGCGCACGGCGCTCTACCGCAAGGTGCAGGCGCTGTTCGACGAGGCCGATCTGCTGGCCATGCCCACCCTGTCGCGGACCGCCGTGCCGCTGGGCACGGACATTTTCGATTCCATCGTCATCGACGGCCGCCAGTGCGCCGATATCCGCGGCCACTGGTATCCGTGGACCATGCTGTTCAACATGACCGGCAATCCGGCGATCAGCGTGCCCTGCGGGCTGGGACGGGACGGTATGCCCGTCGGGCTGCAGCTGGTCGGCCGCTGCCGCGCCGACCGGGAGCTGCTGCTGGCCGCCGAAGCGTTCGAGGGCGCCGGGCCGGGCTGGTCCTGGCCGCCGCAGCCGGAATAGCCTGCGCGGAACCGGGGCCGCGGCCAGGCCGCGGCTGGCGCGCCTGCGCGCTTTCTGTTTCTGTTCACGGGGCGTTGCGGCGGTAGAGCGCAAGCGTGGCGGCCAGGACGATCATGGCGCCGCCGCACAGGCGGTTCAGCCACCGCAGCCCGCCGGCGCGCAGCGCCCGCACCAGGCGCGCGCCCAGCGCCGCATAGGCCGTCATCACCGCGACGTTCAGGGCGGCCATGATGGCGGCCAGCGTGGCGTATTGCGCGAGCAGCGGCGCGCGCGGGTCGATGAACTGGGGCAGGAAGGCGGACATGAAGAGCAGCGCCTTGGGGTTGGTGATGGCCACCAGGAAGCTGCGCGACCCGAGGGCCA
>NZ_LHSJ01000007.1:0-36269 GCF_001270295.1 Achromobacter sp. DMS1
TGGGCGGTGCGTCATGGCGCGCGCACGCATGGCCCCGGCCGCCGCCAAGCTGGCCGGCAGCGGCGCACGCGCCGCCACGTCGGCGGCCAGCAGCGCCAAGTCCGCATTCCAGGCCGGTTCCGTCGCTGCGGGCGGCGGGGCCAAGGGCGCTGCTGCGGGCCTTGGCAACGTCGCCAAGACCGGCGCGCAGGCCGCAGGCCGCCGCGCTGCGTCCGGCGCTTCCGCTGCCGGCCAGAAGATGGCCGATTCCTTCCGGGCTGGCTGGAACGGCGCGGATGCCGGCGCTGCCGGCTCCGGCCAGGCCGCCGCAGGCGAAGGCGCGGACAGCGCCGCCAGCGCGCCGAAGCAGGAGCAACCCGCCTGGGCAAAGCGGATGCACCGCCGCCAGCAGATCACCCATGCCGCAACCACCGCCGCCCACACGCTGCGCGGAGGTGACGGCGGCGGCTCGGGGCAAGGCCCGAGCCTGCGTCCCGATGAATGACTCGATACCTGACCACCAAGGAGAACCCCTATGCGATTCAAGCGACCGCAGGTGCGCTATGCCGACACGCCGCAGCCTGCAACCCCTTACCAATCCGCCGCACAGGTGTGGGACGACCGTATCGGTTCGGCCCGCGTCCAGGCCAAGAACTGGCGATTCATGGCCTTCGGCTGCCTCACGCTCGCGCTGCTGATGGCTGGCGGCCTTGTATGGCGCTCGGCGCAGTCCATCGTCACCCCATATGTCATCGAGGTCGATCAGTCCGGGCAGGTGCGCGCCGTGGGCGAAGCGGCTACGCCGTACCGGCCCGCCGATGCGCAGATCGCGCACCACCTGGCGCGCTTCGTCACGCTGGTGCGCTCGCTGTCCATTGACCCCATCGTGGTGCGGCAGAACTGGCTGGATGCCTATGACTACACCACCGACAAGGGCGCGGCCGTGCTCAACGACTACGCCAGCAAGAACGACCCCTTCGCCCGCATCGGCAAGGAGTCGGTGACGGTGCAGATCACCAGCGTGACCCGCGCCAGCGACACGTCTTTCAACGTCCGCTGGACGGAACAACGGTTCATCAACGGTGCCGCCGCTGGCACCGAGCGGTGGAACGCCGTGTTTTCCACCGTCCTGCAAACCCCGCGTACCGAGCAGCGCCTGCGCAAGAACCCACTGGGTATCTACGTCAATGGCCTGTCGTGGAGCCGCGAACTGGATTCTTCCGAAGGAGCCAAGCCATGAACCTGTCTTTCCGCTTTTACGCTTTGCCGTCGATCCTGCTGGCATCGACTGTCCTCTTCTCGGGCTGCGCCTCGCAGGGCAAGCCGCCGCCGTCCATTTCGCTCGATGAGCCGGTGCAGGCGCAGCCGCTGCCGGAGCCGCCCGAGCCGGTGGAAGTAGTCGCCGTGCCTGAACCGCTGGCGCTGCCTGCGCAGTTGAAGCCGTTGCCCGAGGTGGACGCGGCCCCGGCCGCGCCGGAGCCGGCCGACGAGAAGTTGCGCGTCTCGCGCGCTAATGCCGAAGCGCGCATCGCGCCCACGCGCGAGGGCTACGTCAATGCGATTCAGGTATGGCCCTTCACGGATGGCGCGCTCTATCAGGTCTATGCCGCGCCGGGGCGCGTGACCGTTGTTTCGCTCCAGCCCGGAGAGGAACTTGTCACTGTCGCGGCTGGCGACACCGTGCGCTGGATCGTCGGCGACACGTCCAGCGGAAGCGGCGACGCGCTGCGCGTCAATGTGCTGGTCAAGCCCATCCGTTCGGGTCTCAAGACGAACTTGGTCATCACCACCAGCCGCAGGACGTACCTGCTGGAGCTGACCTCGACCGAGAAGGCGTGGATGGCCTCGGTGTCCTGGGACTATCCGAAAGACCGGATGCTGGCCTTGCAGCGCCAGGCGCAGGCGGCCAGCGCCGCCGCGCCGGTCGATACCGGCCTGTCGCTGGAGAAGATCCGCTTTCGCTACGCGGTCAGCGGCAGCAATCCGCCGTGGAAGCCGCTACGCGCCTTCGATGACGGCGAGAAGGTCTACATCCAGTTTCCGCCGGGCATCGCCCAAGGCGAGCTGCCGCCGCTGTTCGTCATCGGCGCGCAGGGCGACGGGCAACTGGTGAACTACCGCTTCCGTCCACCTTACTACATCGTGGATCGGCTGTTCGGCGCGGCCGAACTGCGCCTGGGCGGTGATGGCGGCGATGTGGTGCGGATCGAACGCACCGATGGCGTGGCATCAAGGAGTGGGAGGAACTGACCATGAGCCAGGATGACACCCCCGGCCTCGCCACGCCGCAGGCGGGCAAGATCGCGCCCGAGGCGGTGGCGCTTCGCGCCCAGCCGCGCCCGGTCACGCGCTTGAACCGGCGCACGCTGGCCATCCTCGCCGGCACCCTGTCGGTCGCCGTGCTCGGCGCGCTGATGTGGTCGCTGCAACCGCAGCGGCGCGGGGCCAACGAGCAGACCGAGCTTTACAACGTGGATCGCGTCTCGAAGTCCGAAGGGCTGGACGGACTGCCGGCCGACTACTCGAAGCTGCCGCCGAAGGTGCCGGAGCTGGGGCCGCCGCTGCCGGGCGATCTTGGCCCGGCCATCGTGAAGTCGCAGCAGCCGGTGACGGCCGCCTACGCGGCCCCCGGCCACGACCCCAACGATGCGCTGCGCAAGGAAGCCGAAGCGGCGGCGGCATCGTCGGTGTTCTTCCGCTCAGGGTCGCAAGCCGCGCCGGTGGCGCAGACGCAGGTGGCCGCTGCGCCGGGCTTCGCCGCCAATGCGGCCTTCGACCCGCTGGCGGCCGGGCCTGCCTCGACGGCGGCCCAGCCTGCCGATCCGACCGCCGTGCAGAACCGGCAAGACCAGAAGGAGGCTTTCCAGAAAGCCGGAATCACGGAAACCCGCAATTCCGGCAATCTGACCCTGCCGGCTTCGCCGTATCAGGTCATGGCCGGAACGGTGGTGGCCGGGGCGCTGGTGACAGGCATCAAGTCCGATCTGCCGGGCGACGTGATCGCCACGGTGACGGAGCCGGTCTATGACACGGCCACCGGCAAGTTCCTGCTGATTCCGCAGGGTTCGCGCATCCTTGGGCGCTACAACAGCCAGGTCAGCTACGGGCAGAGTCGCGTGCAGGTCGTCTGGAACCGGATCATCCTGCCGGATACGTCATCGCTCACGCTCGATAACCTGGCTGGCACCGACCCGGCCGGCTATGCCGGCCTGGAGGATGACGTGGATTGGCATTGGGATCGCATCTTTGCCGGCGCGGCGCTGACCACGCTGCTGGGCATCGGTGCCGAGCTGGCCGCGCCGGAGAACCGGCAGGACGGTGATCGCGTCATCATCGCCGGCCGCGACAGCGCCCAGGACAGCATCAATCAGGTCGGCCAGGAGATCACCCGGCGCAACATGAGCATCCAGCCGACGCTGACCAGCCGGCCGGGCCTGCCGGTGCGCATCATCGTGGCGCGCGACCTCGTATTGCGTCCCTACCAGCCGTTGTTCTACCAGCGAGGAGGTATCCAATGAGCACGACGAAAAAACTCCGCTTGGGGCCGCTGCCGCGCCAGGAAGTGACCAAGCTGACTTTCGCTTGTCCAGTCAGCTTGAAAGGGGACCTCGACCGCTACGCCGCATTGCATGCGCAGACGTATGGCGAGGCGGTCGATGCGGCGACGCTCATCCCGCACATGCTGGAAGCCTTCATGGCTGGGGACAGAGGATTCAGGAAGGGCGCCCGCTCAAGAGCGGCATGAAAAGGTCAGCTTAGGTACGTTGATATTTATCGTGTGCAGTGCGTCTCGCGAAGTAAGGATTCTTGGCGCTGTGGCGCAGTACATCGCCTGCGGCCTCTCGTGCTCGGGACCGGCATGTTGCCGGATGCCCATCGTGATGGTTTCGCTCAAGTCGAGCGCCGCAACACATCCCGCACCGTCGGGTCCTGCTCCATGCGGGCATAGAAGCGCGCCACGCCCGGATAGTCCTTCCAGGTCTTGGTCAGCTTGCCCGTCCACCGCGTCATGACGAAGGCATAGGCGTCCGCGGCAGTGCGACGCTCACGGTAGACGTGGCTGCCCTGGCCGATCAGCCGGTCGAGATGCTGCATCACGCGGTCGATGCGCGCGTGCGCTGCGGCGCGGACATCGTCGAGTGCCTGGGGCGTGTGGTTGGTCGTGTAGCGCTGGGGAGTAAAGAAAGGCCAGAACGCCGGGTGGAAATCACCGGTCAGGAAAGCCATGGTCTCGGCGAACTCAAAGCGGCCCTGGACATCATCGTCCGCGCCGAGTTGTGCATCGGGATGCATGTCCGCGATGTACGTCAGGATCGCATCAGACTGGGTCATGACGCGCGGCCCGCCGATATCGAGTGCGGGCACCATGGCCAGCGGGTTGACGCGTCGGAACGTCTCCGAGGCGTAATCGGCCCGGATGACCTCGAATTCAGCGCCGGCCCATTCCAGTGCGATCCAGCACGCGACGGCGCAGGTGCCCGGTGCGTAATAGAGCTTCACGGGTCGATCCTGCGGCCACCTTGCGCCATCCTGTGTGTCGGCGCTCATGCCTGCAAGGACTCGCCGAGCACCGCGACGAGCTGGCTGCCTTCCGGCGTCGACCAGTCCCCGGCCAGGCCCGCCAGCAATTGGTTGGTGCCCAGCACAGTGGCACCGGCTCGCGCCATCCGATCGAGCGCAAGATCGTCGGCAATTTTGCCGGGGGAGCCCCCGGCATCGGCCGCGACCAGCACTTCGTGGCCCTGTTCGAGCAGAGTGAGGACGGGAAAGACCGTACACACGTCGTTCGTGACGCCGGCGACGATGAGCGTCTTGCGCCCCGTCGCCTTGACCGCCGCGGCGAACTTCTCGTCTTTCATGGCGTTGACGATGCCGGCGCGCTGGATGCGCGATTTGAATGCCTCCGGCAGGATCGTTTCGAGTTCGCTCAGCAGCGGTCCCTGCGCATGGTCTTCCATGCTCGATGTTAGGACCACGGGCAGCTTCAGGATGCTGGCGGTTCTGGCCAGCATCAGCGCGTTGCGCTTCATCTCCTCGAAGGGGATCGACTTGACCCAACTCATCGTGCCGACCTGATGGTCGATGAGCAGGACGGCGGCGTCTCGCCAGGATGCAGGTGTGTCGGCCATGGTCATTCTCCAGAGTCGCACGGTGGACGACAGTGCCGCCCTTGCCATGTTCGCACTATCCACTGAACCATATTTGGTGTAAATACGGAAAAACTGGATTCAGAATGCCATTTTTGGAGCAATGAAAGCAGACCCCTTGAGAGACATGAGCCTGTTCGTCGAGGTGGCGCGCGCCCGGAGTTTTCGCCGCGCCGCCGAGGCGCTGGGCATGCCAAGTTCGACCCTGTCGCGCCGGGTTCTTGCGCTGGAGCGGGCGATCGGGCTGCGCCTGCTGCATCGCACGACGCGCCGCATCGAGCTGACGGAGGCCGGGCAGATCTATTTCGAGCGCAGCCGGCGCATCGTCGAGGAGGCGCGTCTGGCGCACGAACAGCTTGGCGACCTGGTATCGCAGCCGCGAGGCGTGCTGCGGGTCTCGCTGCCCGTGGACTTCGCCACCGTATTCCTGGCCCGATGTCTTCCGGCGTTCTGCCGCCGCTATCCCGAGATCGAGTTCGAGCTTGACCTGACGCCGCGCCGGGTCGATCTCGTGGCCGAACCTTTCGATGTGGCGATACGCATGGGCGAGTTGCCGGATTCGCACCTCGTCAGCCGCAAGATCGCGGAGGTGCCGCGTCATCTCTACGCGTCGCCGCAATATCTCGATGTCCATGGTGAACCTCGGGAACCGGGTGATCTGTCATCGCACGCGTGCATGCTTTTCCCCAACGAGACCCGTTGGACATTGCTGCGCGATGGCGTCAGGCGGGAAATCCCCGTGGCCGGTCGGTTCCGCCTCAACAACGTCGGCATGATGCAGCGCCTGGCGGCCGAGGGGCTGGGCATCGCCATGCTTGCCCAGGAAGCTGTGCAGGCAGCGTCTGCAGCGCAGCATCTGCGGAGGGTGCTGCCCGATTGGCAGGCACCCCCCATCGCGGTGCATGCACTCACCGAGACGCGGCTGCTGCCAGCGAAAACCCAGCACTTCATCGAGTACCTGAAGAAGCATCTGTCGCAGCGTGCGGCGTGATGCGTGCGCCTGGAGGCTGTGACTCTGGGAATCGGGATCAGAAAGGCAAAGCGGAACGAGATTGTCGTTACCACCGGAGAGGTGAAACTCCAGCATCGTCGGCCACGCAACTCGACGCGCTTGCTTGCAACAGTGGCGGAGGGTGCAGGCTACTATTCACGGACAAGGGTATCGCCTGAGGAGGTCAGCCTCGCTGTCACACGCCTGCGCTTTCTTTTCGAAGACTCTTATATGGCACCTGGAGCAGCGCGCCACGCTTGTGGAAGCCACTTCAAGCCGATCTAACCTACTGTCATATATACGGTTTCAAGCCTTGCGTGTTTTGCGCCAAAGACTTGACACGAGAACTTTTTTGTTTTGGGCGCCGCGGCGCGCTGCCCGAGCGGGGTTTCCATGGCCGATCTTTCTTCTTCCCGGTCCCCGGCATTCCGGGATGTGGTGCGATTCTGGCGCGCGGCCGGGCCGGCGCGCTGGTTCAGCAAGAGCCCCGCGTTCGACCGGGAATTCCGGCAGCGCTTCGAGGCCGCGCACATGGATGCCGCCGCGCGGCGCCTCGACGCCTGGTCGGCCGAACCCGAGGGCGTGCTGGCGCTGGTCATCCTTCTCGACCAGTTTCCGCGCAATGCCTACCGCGGCACGGCGCACATGTTCGCCACCGATCCGCTGGCGCGCGCATTCGCGCAGGCCGCCGTCGACGCGGGGCTCGACCAGCGGGTCGATGCCGCCATGAGGCAATTCGTCTACCTGCCTTTCGAGCACGCCGAAGACCCGCAGGCGCAGGAAAGGGCGGTCGCGCTCATGGAGCCTCTGGGGCAGGAGCCGCTGCGCTGGGCGCTGGTGCACCGCGACATCATCGAGCGTTTCGGCCGCTTTCCCCACCGCAATGCGCTCCTGGGCCGCGAAACCTCCGCCGCCGAGCAGGCTTTTCTGGACGCGGGCGGGTTCGCCGGCTAGGGTTGGCGCGTGCGGGGCGCGGCCCGGCCCCTCCGGGAACCGCAGGCCGTTGCTTAATCTGTTAAGCGGCGGCCGGCATGTATCCGTGGTTGGCTACATGAAAATATTTGTGTATGCGATGGTTTTTGCCGGGGTCAAAAGGGCAAAAAAGGCCGCCGCGCGGCGGGGCCGGAGGGCTGCCGGGCGGCTCGGGCATGCGCGCACCCATGGCATTTTTCAGCGAACCCCCATAAACTGAAATCCCAGCGAGATTTTCAAGCGACGCGGTCTCCGTTTACTGTCGCCGTCAGCGATGCGGGGCTTTTGCCTCCGGCAGTTCCGCCCCCGGCATTCTTGATGATCTGGCGCCCCGGGCTATCGCTCTCACACGCTTGGAAGGACAGGTACTTATGGCAACCGGCATCGTCAAATGGTTCAACGCCGAAAAGGGGTACGGCTTCATCGTGCCCGACGACGGCAGCAAGGATCTTTTCGCCCACTACTCGGAAATCCGCAGCGAGGGCTACAAGACGCTCCAGGAGAACCAGCGCGTCACTTTCGACATCGGCACCGGCCCCAAGGGGCCCAGCGCCAAGAACATCAAAGTCACGCCCTGACCGGCGCGGGCGCATCGCCCTTGCTGCAGCAAAAAAGCCCCGTAAGGGCTTTTTGCCTTGCGCCGCCGAAAGCCGCGGGAGCCCGCAGCGGCCCGCGGGCGCCCAATAGGCGCTCAATGGCGTCCGGGCGGCGGCGTGACGAGCTTGTCCACCAGGGCGATGCCCAGCGCGGAAAGAATGAAGAGGCCATGGATGATGGTCTGCCACATTACCCCCGACTCGGTGAAGCGCGTGCCCGGCGCGCCCAGGGAGCCGGCCTCGATGAAGGTGCGCAGCAGGTGGATGGAAGAGATGCCGATGATCGCCATGGCCAGCTTCACCTTCAGCACGCTGGCGTTGACGTGGCTCAGCCATTCGGGCTGGTCCGGGTGGTTCTGCAGCCGCAGGCGCGACACGAAGGTTTCGTAGCCGCCCACGATCACCATGACGAGCAGGTTCGAGATCATGACCACGTCGATCAGGCCGAGCACGATGAGCATGATTTCCATCTCGCCGAAACTCGTCGCGTGGGTCAGCAGGTGCCAGAGTTCCTTGAGGAACAGCAGGACATACACGCCCTGGGCCACGATCAGCCCCAGGTAGAGGGGCAGCTGCAGCCAGCGGGAACTGAAGATGAGGGCGGGCAGCAGGCCCAGCCGGGGAGTCTGATTTTCAATCATGGGGTAGATGCGAGCCGTGGGTGGAAAAAGCGGGCGGCAATTTTAACAATGCCGTCAGCTTTGCAACCCCGTCCGCCGACGTGGGGAGGGCGGCGCCTACCACGTTCGCGCCACGGCGGGCGCACATTTATGTAAGCGGATTTCGCATTTGCGAAACTCTGTGGCGAAGCGGCGCGTCTCTTGCGGCCCTATATAGAATGCGGCCTCACTCGGGACGATCCCCGTCTGCACACAGGAGTTTTTTCCATGAAGATCCGCTACACCGCCGCCGCGCTCGCCCTCGCGCTTGCCCCGTTCTCCGCCTCGTACGCTCTGGACATCGGCGGGATGATCGGCGCGGGCAGCAAAGTGGTGCAGGCCGCCACGCTCAGCGACGCCGACATCAAGGCGCTGTCCGACAAGGCCTGCGCGCAAAGCGACTCCCAGGAGAAGATCGCCGCGCCGGGCAGCAAGTACGACGCCCGCCTGCAGAAGCTCGCCAAGTCGCTGGGCGCCACGGTCAACGGACAGCGCGCCAACTACAAGGTCTACATCACCAAGGACGTCAACGCCTGGGCCATGGCCAACGGCTGCATCCGCGTCTACAGCGGCCTGATGGACATGATGAACGACGACGAGGTGCTGGGCGTGGTGGGCCACGAGATCGGCCACGTGGCCCTGGGCCACAGCAAGAAGGCCATGCAGACCGCCTACACGGTGTCCGCCGCCCGCGACGCCGCCGGCGCCGCCGGCAACTCGGCCGTCTCGGCCCTGAGTTCGTCCCAGCTGGGCGACCTGACCGAAAAGTTCATCAACGCGCAATTCTCGCAGTCGCAGGAAAGCGCGGCCGACGACTACTCCTTCGACCTGCTGCATGCCAAGAAGCTCAACACTCGCGGCCTGGTGACGGCGTTCCAGAAGCTTGCCGAGCTGGATGGCGGCAAGAGCGATATGATGAGTTCGCACCCGTCCTCGGCCAAGCGCGCCCAGCACATCGAGGAGCGCATCGCCACGGCCAAGTGACCGGGCCGGCAGGCCGCCTTTTCCGCCGAAAACGGGGCGCGGGCCTCCGGGCTTATCCGGGGGGCGCGCCCCGTTGTGTCAGGGGGGCGGCAGTTTCCGGTAAAATGGCGCGTTTATCCGCCCGTCATCTTTTTATCTTTCGGAATATAGGTCTTTTAATGCAGCCTGTGGTTGAAACCCTCTCCGGCCTCGAGCGCCGTGTTGATCTGGCCGTTTCGGTGGCCGACGTCGAAAAGGAAGTCCAGGCGCAATTGAAGCGCGTGGCCCGCACGGCCAAGGTGCCGGGCTTTCGTCCCGGCAAGGCGCCGCTCGCCATGCTCGAGCGCAGCCATGGCCCCGGCATCCGCTATGACGTGATCAACAGCCAGGTCGGCCGCGCTTTCGAGGCCGCCATCGACGGCGCCAAGCTGCGCGTCGCCGGCGCTCCCAGCCTCGAACCCAAGACCGAAGGCGCCGCGGAAGGCACGCTGGCCTTCACCGCCACGTTCGAGGTCTATCCCGAAGTCGCCGTCCCCGACCTCTCCACGCTGTCCGTCACGCGCTACGACACCGCCGTGACCGACGCCGAGGTCGAAAAGACCCTCGACGTGCTGCGCAAGCAGCGCGCCACCTACGAAGCCCGCGACGGCCGCGCGGCCCAGGACGGCGACCGCGTCACCCTGGATTTCGCCGGCACCATCGACGGCGTGCCGTTCGACGGCGGCAAGGCGGAGAACTTCGCGTTCGTGCTCGGCCAGGGCCGCATGCTGCCCGAGTTCGAGGAAGCCGCCGGCGGCCTGAAGGCCGGCGAAACCAAGGTCTTCCCGCTCAAGTTCCCCGATGACTACCAGGGTAAGGAAGTCGCCGGCAAGACCGCCGAATTCACCATCACCGTGAAGGAAGTGGCCGAAGGCGTGCTGCCCGAAGTCAATGGCGAATTCGCCAAGTCGCTCGGCCAGCCCGAAGGCGACGTCGAGAAACTGAAGGCCGACATCCGCAGCAACATCGAGCGCGAGGTCAAGGCCCGCTCGCAAGGCCGCACCAAGGCCAGCGTGATGGACGCCCTGGTCGAGGCGGGCAAGTTCGACGTGCCCAAGGCGCTGGTCGACAACGACGTGCAGAGCCGCGTGGCCGCCGCCCGCGAGGAACTGAAGCAGCGCGGCGTGCCCAACGCCGAATCGGTGCCCATTCCCGCCGAAGCCTTCGCCGCCGAATCCGAGCGCCGCGTGCGTCTGGGCCTGCTGGTGTCCGAGCTCGTCAAGCAGGCGCAGTTGCAGGCCAAGCCGGAGCAGGTGCGCGCCCGCATCGAAGAGTTCGCGCAGAACTACGAACAACCCGCCCAGGTTGTCAGCTATTACCTGTCCGACCGCCAGCGCCGTGCTGAAATCGAAGCCATCGTGCTGGAGGACAACGTCGTCGCGCACGTGCTGGAAAAGGCCAAGGTCACCGAAGAGAAGGTGCCTTTCGATCAGTTGATGGGGATGGCGTAACACCATGCAGAGATTCACCGATTTCTACGCGGCCATGCACGGCGGGTCCTCCGTGACCCCCACCGCCCTGGGGTACATCCCCATGGTGATCGAACAGTCGGGGCGCGGCGAGCGCGCCTATGACATCTATTCGCGCCTGCTGCGCGAACGCCTCATCTTCCTGGTGGGGCCGGTCAACGACGCCACCGCCAACCTGGTGGTGGCCCAGCTGCTGTTCCTGGAATCGGAGAATCCCGACAAGGACATCTCCCTGTACATCAACTCGCCGGGCGGGTCGGTGTACGCGGGCATGGCCATCTTCGACACCATGCGGTTCGTCAAGCCGGACGTCTCCACGCTGTGCACCGGCCTGGCGGCCAGCATGGGCGCGTTCCTGCTGGCGGCGGGCACGAAGGGCAAGCGCTTCACGCTGCCCAACTCCCGCATCATGATCCACCAGCCCTCGGGCGGCGCCCAGGGGCAGGCCTCCGACATTCAGATCCAGGCCCGCGAAATCCTGGACCTGCGCGAGCGCCTGAACCGCATCCTGGCCGAGAACACCGGCCAGCCGGTCGAGCGCATCGCGGTGGACACGGAACGTGACAACTTCATGTCGGCCGAAGATGCGGTATCGTATGGATTGGTGGACAAGGTGATGACCTCCCGCGCGGAAGGCTGACTTCCCGAGGTTGATCCCACACCCTGCTGCCGTCACGATTGAGTAAGCGTAGGCTGCGCCGGGCCTGCAAGCGGTCCGGCGCGTCGTTACCTGAGATACGAAACACATATGCCTGAAAAAAAGGGATCGGCAGACGCAAAGGTGCTGCATTGTTCGTTTTGCAACAAGAGCCAGCATGAAGTCCGCAAGCTGATCGCGGGCCCGTCGGTCTTCATTTGCGACGAATGCATAGACCTGTGCAACGACATCATCCGCGAGGAGGCCCAGGCCACCGCGCGCGCGGCGATTCGTTCCGAGCTGCCCACTCCGGCTGAAATCAAGACCTTCCTCGACCAGTACGTCATCGGCCAGACCGGCCCGAAGCGCATGCTGGCGGTGGCGGTCTACAACCACTACAAGCGCATTCGCCACGGCGAGATCAAGGGCGACGAGGTGGAGCTCTCCAAGAGCAACATCATGCTCATCGGGCCCACGGGTTCCGGCAAGACGCTGCTGGCCCAGACGCTGGCGCGCATGCTGAACGTGCCCTTCGTCATGGCCGACGCCACCACCCTGACCGAAGCCGGCTACGTGGGCGAGGACGTCGAGAACATCATCCAGAAGCTGCTGCAGAACTGCAACTACGAAGTCGAGAAGGCGCAGCGCGCCATCATCTACATCGACGAAATCGACAAGATTTCCCGCAAGTCCGACAACCCGTCGATCACGCGCGACGTTTCGGGCGAAGGCGTGCAGCAGGCCCTGCTCAAGCTCATCGAGGGCACGGTGGCCTCGGTGCCGCCGCAGGGCGGCCGCAAGCACCCCAACCAGGACTTCGTGCAGGTCGACACGACCAACATCCTGTTCATCGTGGGCGGCGCCTTCGACGGCCTGGAAAAGATCATCCGCGATCGCACCGAGAAGTCCGGCATCGGCTTCTCGGCTTCCGTGCGGGCCAAGTCCGAGCGCGGGGTGGGCGAGCTTTTCAGCGAGGTCGAGCCCGAAGACCTGATCAAGTTCGGCCTCATTCCCGAACTGGTCGGCCGCCTGCCGGTGGTCGCCACCCTGGACGAGCTCGACGAGGCGGCCCTGGTGCAGATCCTCACCGAGCCCAAGAACGCGCTGGTCAAGCAGTTCCAGAAGCTGTTCGCCATGGAAGGCGCCGAGCTGGACGTGCGCCCCGCCGCCCTCAAGGCCATCGCACGCAAGGCGCTGCGCCGCAAGACCGGCGCGCGCGGCCTGCGCTCCATCATCGAGCAGGCGCTGCTGGACACCATGTACGAGCTGCCTTCCCAGGGCAACGTCAAGCGCGTGGTGCTGGACGAGAACGTCATAGAGGGGGACGGCAAGCCGTTGCTCATCTACGCGGACGAAGACGCCGCGCCGGAAAAGCCGGCGCGTGGAGAAGTCCGGGACGCCGCCGCCTGATGGATATTTCAAAAAACCCGTTCTTGAAACGGGTTTTTTTGGTTTGGAACGCCCCGGATTTGCCAGGCCGGGTAGTCTATGCAGCAGGCGTCCCGTTTCCGCACGATGCTCCGGAAGCGGGCAAAACCGTACTGGAGGCCTTTTCGCATCGTTTTTGCTTATCGGTCCGCCAGGATCTTGAATTTTCGGCTATTGTTCCCATAACAGACGTAACCGACGAGACGGCCAGGCGCAGCCCGGCTCCTCGTCCCCGATACGCCGAGTCATACCGAGGAACCCCCTATGTCTGCCAGCCAGACCCTGCCTTCCGACCCGATCGACCTGCCCCTGCTGCCGCTACGCGACGTCGTCGTGTTTCCGCACATGGTGATCCCGCTGTTTGTCGGCCGCCCGCGCTCCATCCGCGCGCTCGAGGTCGCCATGGAAGCGGGCAAGAGCATCATGCTGGTGGCCCAGAAATCCGCCGGCAAGGATGATCCCACCCCCGAAGACGTATACGAAATCGGTTGCGTCGCGGGCATACTGCAAATGCTCAAGCTGCCCGACGGAACGTGAAGGTGCTGGTCGAGGGCACGCAGCGCGCGCGCATCAACAGCATCGAAGACGTGGACTCGCACTTCACGTGCCAGGTCACGCCCATCGAACCCGACGTCATGCAGGGCTCCGAAACCGAAGCCCTGCGCCGCGCCATCGTTGCGCAGTTCGAACAGTACGTCAAACTCAACAAGAAGATCCCGCCGGAGATCCTCACCTCGCTGGCGGGCATCGACGATGCCGGCCGCCTGGCCGATACCATTGCCGCCCATCTGCCCCTCAAACTGGAGCAGAAGCAGAAGATGCTGGAAATCACCGGCACTTCCGAACGCCTCGAAGGTCTGCTCACGCAGCTCGAAACCGAAATCGACATTCTCCAGGTCGAGAAGCGGATTCGCGGCCGCGTGAAGAAGCAGATGGAAAAGAGCCAGCGCGACTACTACCTGAACGAACAGGTCAAGGCCATCCAGAAGGAACTGGGCGAGGGCGAGGAAGGCGCGGACATCGAAGAGCTCGAGAAAAAGATCGTCGCCGCGCACATGCCCAAGGAAGCGCGCAAGAAGGCCGATTCCGAGCTCAAGAAGCTCAAGCTCATGTCGCCCATGTCGGCCGAGGCCACCGTGGTGCGCAACTACATCGACACGCTCATCAATCTTCCCTGGAAGAAAAAGAGCAAGATCAACAACTCCATCAGCAACGCCGAAACCGTGCTGGACAACGACCACTACGGTCTGGAGAAGGTCAAGGAACGCATTCTCGAATACCTCGCCGTGCAGCAGCGCGTGGACAAGGTCAAGGCGCCCATCCTGTGCCTGGTCGGACCTCCGGGCGTGGGCAAGACCTCGCTCGGCCAGTCCATTGCCAAGGCCACGAACCGCAAGTTCGTGCGCATGGCGCTGGGCGGCGTGCGCGACGAAGCCGAGATCCGCGGCCACCGCCGCACCTATATCGGCTCCATGCCCGGCAAGATCATCCAGAACATGACCAAGGTCGGCGTGCGCAATCCGCTCTTCCTGCTCGACGAGATCGACAAGCTGGGCATGGATTTCCGCGGCGATCCCTCGTCGGCGCTGCTGGAGGTGCTGGATCCGGAACAGAACCACACGTTCCAGGACCACTACATCGAGGTGGATTTCGACCTGTCCGACGTGATGTTCGTGGCCACGAGCAATACGCTCAACATTCCGCCGGCCCTGCTGGACCGCATGGAAGTGATCCGCCTGTCGGGTTACACCGAAGACGAGAAGATCCACATCGCCCGCGATCACCTGCTGCCCAAGCTGATGAAGAACAACGGCGTGAAGGACAGCGAGCTGACCGTGGACGAGAGCGCCCTGCGCGACATCGTGCGCTACTACACTCGTGAAGCCGGTGTGCGCGCGCTGGAACGCGAGGTGGGCAAGATCTGCCGCAAGGTGGTCAAGCAGCTGCTGGCCCAGTCCGACCGAGCCAAGGAAGAGGGCAAGGCGCCCGAAACCAAGCCGGTCAACGTCACGGCCGAAAACCTGAGCGATTACCTGGGCGTGCGCCGCTACACCTTCGGCATGGCCGAGAAGGAAAACCAGATCGGCCAGGTCACGGGCCTTGCCTGGACCGAGGTCGGCGGCGACCTGCTCACCATCGAAGTGGCGGACATGCCCGGCAAGGGCGTGATCCAGCGCACCGGCTCGCTGGGCGACGTCATGAAGGAATCGGTCGAGGCCGCCCGCACCGTGGTGCGCTCCCGCGCCCGCCGCCTGGGCTTTGCCGACAGCGTGTTCGAAAAACACGACATGCACGTGCACGTGCCCGAAGGCGCCACGCCCAAGGACGGTCCGTCCGCGGGCATCGCCATCACGACCGCCATGGTGTCGGCCTTGTCCCGCATTCCGGTGCGGGCGGACGTAGCCATGACGGGCGAGATCACGCTGCGGGGCGAAGTCCTGCCGATCGGCGGTCTGAAGGAAAAGCTGCTCGCGGCGCACCGCGGCGGCATCAAGACCGTGCTGATTCCGGAAGAAAACGTCAAGGACCTGGCCGAGATTCCCGACAACGTCAAGAACCAGCTCGAAATCGTGCCGGTCCGCTGGATCGACAAGGTGCTGGAACTGGCGCTGGAGCGTCTACCCGAGCCGTTGGCCGAGGAAGAGGCCGTGAAGGAACCGCTGGTGGGCAAGCCTGCCGAGTCGGAATCGGGCGATCCCGTCCTGAAGCACTGATCCGGCCATGCCGCCGCCGGGCCCGCGCGCAAGTGCGGCCCGGTCAAGATGACCGCGCACCCTGTGCGCGGTTTTTTTTTGGTGCGCCCGGCAGGGCGCACCCACTTGGAGGTGGAAGTCCTCTACTCGCCCGACAAGGGGAAGAGTTAGCCGAAGGCAAGGGCTAACCCCTCACCCTACCCGATCGTGCCATGAATGGGCCGCGAAGCGGGCTGTGGAACGGAGGGTGAAGCCCGCCCTGAAACGGGCTGCTGCGGAAGAAGGAGGCGGGAAGCAAGACGCAGGGCCGCGGGCCCTGCCGTTCTGCATTCGTTCGTTGCGCCTGCTCGGCCGAGTGGCGCGCAGAGGATCAGTGCAACGCCTGGGTGCGGATCAGCCCGACGGCGATGCCCTCGAGCGCGAAATCCTGGCCGGGCTCGACAATGATGGGGTCGAAATCAGGGTTTTCGGGCAGCAGGGCGAGCCGGCCGTTCTGGCGCTGGAAGCGCTTGACGGTAACGTCGTCGCCCAGGCGCGCGACCACGATCTGGCCGTTGCGCGCTTCGGCGGCTTTCTTGACGGCGAGCAGGTCGCCTTCGAGGATGCCGGCGTCGCGCATGCTCATGCCGCGCACCTTGAGCAGGTAGTCGGGCGCCTGCGCGAACAGGCTGGGATCGACGCCCACCTCGCGTTCGACATGTTCGGCCGCCAGGATGGGGCTGCCGGCCGCCACGCGGCCCACCAGCGGCAGCAGCAGCTGCTGCAGCGCGCCGCCACGGACGAGGCCGCCAGCGAGGCGGAAGAGGGGGAGGAGGCGTCCTTGGCGAGGTCCTTGAGGCGGATGCCGCGGGATGCGCCGGCGGTAAGCTCGATGGCGCCCTTGCGCGCCAGGGCCTTGAGATGGTCTTCCGCCGCGTTGGGCGAGCGGAACCCCAGCGCCTGGGCAATTTCGGCGCGGGTGGGCGGAAAACCCGTGCGCGCTACCGTGAGCCGGATGAGATCCAGGATTTGCTGTTGGCGTTCGGTGAGTTTGCTGGCCATGGCGATGATCCGTTTGCTGGCGGACTGTACATATATACAGCGCCATTCTGGGGGACACAGCAAAAAAAAGCAAGCAGCGGAAAAGGCGGGGCGGGGGTGGAACGGGACCGACGCGCAGCGGGGCCGGCGCGGCAGGCGCCGATGCGGAAAGGCCCATGCAAGAAGGGCCCATGCAAGAAGGGCCCGCGAGGGGCCCTTCTTGCGGTGGGCGGCACGGGGCCGAGCCGCCTTACAGCACGGAGGCGATGGCCTTGGCCACGGTGTCGATGTTGCCGCTGTTGAGCGCGGCCACGCAGATGCGGCCGCTGGAAACGGCGTACACGCCGTGTTCTTCGCGCAGGCGGTCGACCTGGGCGGCCGTGAGGCCCGAGTACGAGAACATGCCGCGCTGCTTCAGGACGAAGCTGAAATCCTGCTTGCCGCCGTACTGGGCGATTTTCTCGACCAGTTGCTTGCGCATGAGGCGGATACGGTCGCGCATGCCGGCCAGCTCTGCTTCCCACATGGCGTACAGCTCGGGCGAGTTGAGCACCATGGAAACCACCGTGCCGCCGTGGGTGGGCGGGTTCGAGTAGTTGGTGCGGATCACGCGCTTGAGCTGGCTCAGGACGCGGACGGCCTCGTCCTTGCTGCCGGCCACCACGGTCAGCGCGCCCACGCGCTCGCCGTACAGCGAGAACGATTTCGAGAACGACGAGCTGATGAACATGGTGAGATCGAGATCGGCGAACAGGCGCACCACCGCGGCATCTTCCTGCAGGCCTTCGCCGAAGCCCTGGTAGGCGATGTCCAGGAAGGGAACCAGGCGGTTTTCCTTGACCGCCGCGGCGATCTGTTTCCACTGGTCGAGCGTGGGATCGACGCCCGTGGGGTTGTGGCAGCAGGCGTGCAGCACCACGACGGTACCGGCGGGGGCGGCCTTCAGGTCGGCCAGCATGCCGTCGAAGTTCAGGCCGCGGGTAGCCGGATCGTAGTACGCATAGGTGCCGACCTCGAAGCCGGCGCGCTCGAACAGCGCGCGATGGTTTTCCCAGCTCGGGTTGCTGATGAGCACTTTCGACTGCGGCAGCAGCTGGCGCAGGAAGTCGGCGCCGATCTTCAGCGCGCCGGTTCCGCCCAGCGCCTGGGCGGTCAGCACGCGGCCGGCGGCGGCCAGGGGGGAATCCTTGCCGAGCAGCAGGGTCTGCGCGGCCTGGTTGTAGCCCGCGATGCCCTCGATGGGCAGGTAGCCGCGCGCGGCGGCGGCTTCGATGCGCGCCTGCTCGGCCTTGCGCACCGCGGCCAGCAGGGGAATGCGCCCCTGGTCATCGTAATACACGCCCACGCCCAGATTCACTTTGCCGGGGCGGGTGTCCGCGTTGTACTGTTCGTTCAGGCCAAGAATGGGATCGCGCGGCGCGAGTTCGACGGTATCGAAAAGGGTGCTCATGGGAGTGTGTTGACGTGGGTGGACGCAGTCCGGAGTGCTGTGGATAATGGGGGGTTTACCCTGAAACAGTCTAGCATGGGAAACACTATGGCAGACCCCGGCTTCGTCGAATTCCCAGGCAGTCCATTTCACCTCCACCAGCCCTATCCGCCCGCGGGCGACCAGCCCGCCGCCATCGAGGCGCTGACCCAGGGCGTGCAGGACGGCCTCATGTACCAGACGCTGCTGGGCGTGACGGGTTCGGGCAAGACCTACACCATGGCCAACGTCATCGCGCGCCTGGGGCGGCCGGCCCTGGTGCTGGCGCCCAACAAGACGCTGGCCGCCCAGCTCTACGCCGAGATGCGCGAATTCTTCCCGCGCAACGCCGTCGAGTATTTCGTTTCGTACTACGACTACTACCAGCCCGAGGCCTACGTGCCCACGCGCGACCTTT
Source organism: Achromobacter sp. DMS1 (assembly GCF_001270295.1). Taxonomy (NCBI): domain Bacteria; kingdom Pseudomonadati; phylum Pseudomonadota; class Betaproteobacteria; order Burkholderiales; family Alcaligenaceae; genus Achromobacter; species Achromobacter sp. DMS1. The sequence continues at coordinate 18,480 of NZ_LHSJ01000007.1, forward strand.
TCATCGAGAAGGATTCCTCGGTCAACGAGCACATCGAGCAGATGCGGCTGTCGGCCACCAAGAGCCTGCTGGAGCGCCGCGATACGGTCATCGTCGGCACGGTGTCGTGCATCTACGGTATCGGCAACCCGGGCGACTACCACGCCATGGTGCTCATCCTGCGCACGGGCGATCAGATCTCCCGGCGCGAGATCCTGGCGCGGCTGGTGGCCATGCAATACACCCGCAACGATGCCGAGTTCACCCGCGGCGTGTTCCGCGTGCGCGGCGAAACCATCGACATCTTCCCGGCGGAAAGCCCCGAGCTGGCCTTGCGCGTCACGCTCTTCGACGACGAGATCGAAACCCTGGAGCTCTTCGATCCGCTCACCGGCCGCGTGCGGCAGAAGCTGCTGCGCTTCACGGTGTACCCTGGCTCGCACTACGTCACGCCGCGCGACACGGTGCTGCGCGCGATCGAAACCATCAAGGAAGAGCTGCGCGAGCGCGTCAAGCATTTCGTGGACGGGGGGCACCTCGTCGAGGCGCAGCGGCTCGAACAGCGCACGCGCTTCGACCTCGAGATGCTGCAGGAGCTGGGCTTCTGCAAGGGCATCGAGAACTACTCGCGCCACCTGTCCGGCGCGGCGCCCGGCGAGCCGCCGCCTACGCTCATCGATTACCTGCCCGCCGATGCGCTGATGTTCATCGACGAAAGCCACGTCACCATCGGCCAGCTGGGCGGCATGTACCGCGGCGACCGCGCGCGCAAGGAAACCCTGGTGCAATACGGGTTCCGCCTGCCTTCGGCCCTGGACAACCGGCCGCTGCGCCTGGAGGAGTTCGAGGCGCGCATGCGGCAGTGCGTGTTCGTCTCGGCCACGCCCGCCGCCTACGAGAACGAGCATTCGGACAACGTGGTGGAACAGGTGGTGCGGCCCACCGGCCTGGTCGATCCCGTGGTGGAAGTGCTGCCGGCCCGCACCCAGGTGGACGATCTGCTGGGCCAGATCAAGGCCCGCGTGGCCCGGTCGGAGCGGGTGCTGGTCACCACGCTTACCAAGCGCATGGCCGAGGACCTGACCGACTTCCTTTCCGAGCACGGCATCCGGGTCCGTTATCTGCACTCCGACATCGATACCGTGGAGCGGGTGGAAATCATCCGCGACTTGCGCCTGGGCACTTTCGACGTGCTGGTGGGCATCAACCTGCTGCGCGAGGGGCTGGACATTCCCGAGGTGTCGCTGGTGGCCATCCTGGACGCCGACAAGGAAGGCTTCCTGCGTTCCGAGCGCAGCCTGATCCAGACCATCGGCCGGGCCGCCCGCAACCTGAACGGCCATGCCATTCTTTACGCCGACCGCGTCACCGACTCGATGCGGCGCGCCATCGAGGAAACCAGCCGGCGCCGCGCCAAGCAGTTGAAATTCAACGAAGATCACGGCATTACCGCCAAAGGCGTGCAGAAGGCGGTGCGCGAGCTCATCGACGGCGTGGTGGCGCCGGCCCAGCACGACACGCTGGAGGCCGCGGTGCCCGCCGAGCTGCTCACCGACGAGAAGGCGCTGGCCCGGGAAATCAAGCGCCTGGAAAAGCTGATGATGGACCACGCGCGCAACCTGGAATTCGAGCAGGCCGCCGCCGCCCGGGACGCGCTCAATGCGCTCAAGCAGCGGGTGCTGCTCGACGGGGCGGTATAGCGCCGCGGTTGTTGTTACATGTGCTTGATGGGTGCTGACATAAATCTGAACGACGGGTGATCGCCGCGCCGCGGCATGGCGTTCCCGCCGCGCCGGAGGCGGCGCGCGCGGGGCGATTCCGGCGCTCGCCGGAATTGACGCAATGAATTGATTTCATTGAAAAAATCAAAGCGCCTGTTTCGTCCCGCACCCATTGCGCAGGCGCAAAAAAAGCTTGCCTTATTCCGGGTTTTCCCGCACACTTACATGCATGATGACCAAGGTACTTTTCGTTTGCATGGGCAATATCTGCCGCTCGCCGAGCGCAGAGGGCGTGTTCCGTCATTTGGTGAATGACGCGGGTCTGGCCGATGTCGTGCGCATCGACTCGGCGGGAACGCATGCCTTCCATATCGGCGAGGCGCCTGATGCCCGGGCGCAAGCCGCGGCGCGCAAGCGCGGCTACGAAATCACGCACCGCGAGGCCCGCCAGGTCACCGCAGAGGATTTCCGCGATTTCGACCTCATCCTCGCCATGGACTGGGACAACCTCTCGGCCATGCAGCAACAGTGCCCCAAGGCGTACCAGCACAAGCTCATGCTGCTCATGCGCTTTGCGAACGACCACGAGGAAGCCACGGTGCCCGACCCGTACTACGGCGGCGCGGACGGCTTCTCCAAGGTGCTCGACTACCTGGAAGACGCCTGTCAGGGTGTGCTGGAGCTGGTCCGCAAGCGCGCCACCCAGTACCAGGCGGCCTGATTTTGCCCTGAGGCACAGGGCCTGATGCCCGGGCCGGTGCCGGTCAGACCTTCGGGCCGTGTCGCCAGGGTTTCGTCATCAGGCGGCCGCCGCCCGGGCCGGCGCCGCCCCTGGCGACGCCGGACAGACGGAAACCGCGCCTCGGCGCGGTTTTTTCTAGGCGGGAGCCATACCAAATTAGTCGGGAATTTGCTATACTTGAGGCAATTACTCAGGTATTGCCCGCCGGATGACCCGGCGGCCGATGCCGGGATCACAGGGAATTCACCATGCGGCTAACTACCAAAGGGCGTTTCGCCGTGACGGCCATGATCGATCTCGCCATGCGCCAGCACAGCGGTCCGGTCACTCTCGCGGCGATCAGCCAGCGTCAGAACATCTCGCTTTCCTACCTCGAGCAGCTTTTCGGGAAACTGCGCCGCCACGAACTCGTGGACAGCGTGCGCGGCCCGGGAGGCGGCTATTCGCTCGCCCGCCTGGCGCGCAACGTCACGGTGGCCGACATCATCTTCGCCGTCGACGAGCCGCTGGACGCCACCAGTTGCGGCGGCAAGCGGGACTGTACGAGCGGCAACGACGGCAAGCCTGGCAAGTGCATGACGCACGAGCTCTGGGCCACCCTGAATCGCAAAATGGTGGATTACCTGGATTCGGTATCCCTGCAGGATCTGGTCGACCAGCAGCGTGTGCGGCAACTGCAGGAAGCCAACAACCAAGCCCAGGCCTGCGCGGTGCGCGTGGATCGGGTGGGCGGCGCCAATGCGAGCGCCGCCAACGCCCCGACCACCTCCGTCGCGGCCAATGCCACCGTATAAGCAGCATCAGGAGCAGTACATGACCTCTCGCCCGATCTACCTGGATTATTCCGCCACCACTCCCGTCGACCCGCGCGTGGTCGAGAAAATGGTGCCGTGGCTCTACGAGCATTTCGGCAACCCGGCCTCGCGCAGCCATGCCTTCGGCTGGGAAGCGGAAGAGGCCGTCGAGCGCGCCCGCGAGGAAGTCGCCAAGCTCGTGAACGCCGATCCGCGCGAAATCATCTGGACTTCCGGCGCCACGGAGTCCGACAACCTTGCCATCAAGGGCGCGGCGAATTTCTACGCCGAACGGGGCAAGCACATCATTACCGTCAAGACGGAGCACAAGGCGGTGCTGGACACCTGTCGCGAACTGGAGCGCCAGGGTTTCGAAGTGACCTATCTCGACGTCAAGGACGACGGCCTGATCGACCTGGACGTGTTCAAGGCCGCGCTGCGTCCCGACACCGTGCTGGTGTCGGTCATGATGGTGAACAACGAGATCGGCGTCATCCAGGACATCGAGACGCTGGGCGAAATCTGCCGCGAGAAGGGCATCGTCTTCCATGTCGATGCGGCGCAGGCCACCGGCAAGGTCGAAATCGACCTGCAAAAGCTCAAGGTCGACCTCATGTCGTTCTCGGCGCACAAGACCTATGGCCCCAAGGGCATTGGCGCGTTGTACGTGCGCCGCAAGCCGCGCGTGCGCATCGAGGCGCAGATGCACGGCGGCGGCCACGAACGCGGCTTCCGCTCCGGCACGCTGGCCACGCACCAGATCGTCGGCATGGGCGAGGCGTTCCGCCTGGCGCGCGAGGAAATGGGCACCGAGAACGAACGCATCCGCATGCTGCGCGACCGCCTCTGGGCGGGCCTGTCGCAGATCGAGGAGGTGTACCTCAACGGCGACATGGAGCACCGCGTGCCGCACAACCTGAACGTGAGCTTCAACTACGTCGAAGGCGAGTCGCTCATCATGGCCATCAAGGAGCTGGCGGTGTCCAGCGGCTCGGCCTGCACTTCGGCCAGCCTGGAGCCCTCCTACGTGCTGCGCGCCCTGGGCCGCAACGACGAGCTGGCGCACAGCTCCATCCGTTTCACCCTGGGCCGCTTCACCACCGAAGCCGACGTCGACTACACCATCGAGCTCATCAAGAGCCGAGTGGGCAAGCTGCGCGACATGTCGCCGCTCTGGGAAATGGCCAAGGAAGGCATCGATCTGAACACCGTGCAGTGGGCCGCGCACTGAGCGCCCGCGCCAAGACATACGTGGAGAATCAACATGGCTTACAGCAGCAAAGTACTCGATCACTACGAGAATCCCCGCAACGTCGGTTCCTTTGACAAGTCCGACGACTCGGTGGGCACCGGCATGGTCGGCGCGCCGGCCTGTGGCGACGTGATGAAGCTGCAGATCAAGGTCAACGAAGCCGGCATCATCGAAGACGCGCGCTTCAAGACCTACGGCTGCGGCTCGGCCATCGCCTCCAGTTCGCTGGTGACGGAATGGGTCAAGGGCAAGACGCTGGACCAGGCCCTGGCCATCCGCAACACGCAGATCGCCGAAGAGCTGGCCCTGCCGCCGGTGAAGGTTCACTGCTCCATTCTGGCCGAGGACGCCATCAAGGCGGCGGTCCAGGATTACAAGGAAAAGCACTCGGCGAACGCCGAAGCCGTGGCGAACTGACATGTCCGTTACCCTGACCCAACAGGCTGCCAGCCATATCGGCCGCTATTTGCAGAAGCGCGGAAAGGGTATCGGCCTGCGGCTCGGCGTGAGAACGACGGGCTGCTCGGGCATGGCCTACAAGCTCGAGTATGTGGACGACCCGGCCGCCGAGGACCTCGTCTTCGAGAGCCACGGCGTCAAGGTGTTCGTCGATCCCAAGAGCCTTCCGTACCTGGACGGCACCGAGCTCGATTACGCCCGCGAAGGCCTGAACGAGGGCTTCAAGTTCCGCAACCCCAACGAGAAGGCGACCTGCGGCTGCGGCGAGTCGTTCACGGTGTAGGGCGTGGCGGCGGACGATCATTTCAGCCTTTTCGGCTTGCCGGCCCGTTTCGAGCTCGACGGGCAGGCGCTGGAATCCGCCTGGCGCGCCGTGGCGGCGCAGGTGCACCCCGACCGCTACGCAACCGCCAGCCCGGCCGAGAAGCGGGTGGCCATGCAATGGGCGGCGCGCGCCAACGAAGCCTACCGCGTCCTGCGCGATCCGCTGCTGCGGGCGCGCTACCTGTGCGAAAGCGCGGGCGTGGATTTGCAGACGGAAAGCAATACCGCCATGGACGCGGATTTCCTGATGCAGCAGATGGCCTGGCGCGAGATGCTCGACGACGGCCGCGACGATCCCGAGGCGCTGGCCGCGTTGCATGCCGAGCTGGAAACCGCCCGCGCCGGGATGCGCGCCCGGCTCGCGCAACTGCTGGACGTGGAACGCGATTACGCCGCCGCGGGCCAGAAGGTGCGCGAATGGATGTTCGTGGAGAAACTGGCGCAGGAGCTGGCCCAGGCCCAGCCGGCTCGATAGCGGAAGCGGGTGCGCGACGCGTCCCGGCCGCCAACCGACGAGAAAAACCGAATCATGGCCTTATTGCAGATTTCCGAGCCCGGCGAATCGCCCGCGCCGCACCAGCGCAAGCTGGCAGTGGGCATAGACCTGGGCACCACCAATTCCCTCGTGGCCGCCGTGCGCAGCAGCGTGGCCGAGGTGCTGCGCGATGAGCAGGGCCAGGCCCTGCTGCCTTCCGCGGTGCGCTACCTCGCCGGCGGCAAGACGCTGACCGGCCGCGAGGCCCTGGCCAGCCAGGCGGAAGACCCGCTGAACACCGTGGTGTCGGTCAAGCGCTTCATGGGCCGCAGCATGCAGGAGGCGCGCGCCATGCGCGCGCCCTACGAACTCGTGGACGCGCCCGGCATGGTGCGCCTGCGCACGGCGCAAGGCGAGCTGAGCCCGGTCGAGGTGTCGGCGCAGATCCTCGCGGTGCTGCGCCAGCGCGCCGAAGACGTGCTGGGCGACGAGCTCGTGGGCGCGGTGATCACCGTGCCCGCGTACTTCGACGACGCGCAGCGCCAGGCCACGCGCGACGCGGCGCGGCTGGCGGGGCTGAACGTCCTGCGCCTGCTGAACGAACCCACCGCCGCGGCCATTGCCTACGGGCTGGACAACGCCGCCGAGGGCGTCTATGCCGTATACGACCTGGGCGGGGGCACTTTCGACATCTCCATCCTGCGGCTGACCCAAGGGGTGTTCGAGGTCATCTCGACCGGCGGCGACACGGCGCTGGGCGGCGACGATTTCGATGCCGCCATCGTCGACCATGTGCTGGCGGCCGAGGGCAGCGAGATGGGCGGCGCCGACCGCAGCCGCCTGCTGGTGGCGGCCCGCGCCGCGCGCGAAGCCCTGTCCGACGCCCCCGAAACCGTGCTGCGCGCCGCGCTTTCCGACGGGCGCGAATTCAGCTGCGCGCTGACGCGCGGGCAATTCGAAACCCTGGCCCGGCCGCTGGTGGAGCGCACGCTGGACTGCGCGCGCCGCGCGCTGCGCGACGCCGGCCTGAAGCCGGCCGACGTGCGCGGCGTGGTCATGGTGGGCGGCGCGACGCGCATGCCCGTCGTGCGCGAGGCGGTGGGCCGGCTTTTCGGCACCGACCCGCTCATCGACCTCGACCCCGATCAGGTCGTGGCGCTGGGCGCGGCGCTGCAGGCCAATCTGCTGGCCGGCAACCGCGTGCCGGGCGAGGACTGGCTGCTGCTGGACGTGATCCCGCTGTCGCTGGGGCTGGAGACCATGGGCGGGCTGGTGGAGCGGGTGATTCCGCGCAACAGCACCATTCCCGTGGCGCGCGCCCAGGAATTCACCACCTTCAAGGACGGCCAGTCCGCCATGAGCATCCACGTGGTGCAGGGCGAGCGCGACCTGGTGTCCGACTGCCGCTCGCTGGCGCGTTTCGAACTGCGCGGCATCCCGCCCATGGTGGCGGGCGCGGCCCGCATCCGCGTGACCTTCCAGGTGGACGCGGACGGCCTGTTGAGCGTGACCGCGCGCGAGCAGAGCACGGGCGTGGAGGCCGCGGTGTCGGTGAAGCCCTCGTATGGCCTGTCGGACGAGGAAATCGCCCGCATGCTGGCTGATAGCGTGGCCCAGGCCGATACCGACGCCCGCGCGCGCATGCTGCGCGAACAGCAGGTCGAGGCGCGCCAGCTCGTCGAATCGGTGCGCGCCGCGCTGGCCGTGGACGGCGACCTGCTCGATGCCGAGGAGCGCCGCCGCATCGATGCGTGCCTGGAGGCCGCCTCGCACGCGCAGGACGCCCAGGACGTGGAGACCGTCAAGGCTGCCACCGCCGCGCTTTCCGCCGCGACCGACGAGTTCGCCGCGCGCCGCATGGACCGCAGCATCCGCGCCGCGCTGTCCGGCCGCAAACTGGACGAGATTGCCTGATTCGAAACTATGCCGAAACTGACTGTATTGCCCCATCCCGAGTACTGCCCAGAAGGCGCGGTGATCGAAGACGCCCCGAAAGGCGAATCCATCTGCCGCGTGCTGCTGGACAACCATATCGACATCGAGCATGCCTGCGAACTGTCGTGCGCGTGCACGACCTGTCACGTGGTGGTCAAGCAGGGGTTTTCCTCGCTGGAAGACCCCAGCGACGCCGAGGAAGACCTGCTGGACAAGGCCTGGGGCCTGACGCCGAATTCGCGGTTGTCTTGCCAGGCCCGGATCAGCGATGCCGACCTGACGATCGAGATTCCGAAGTACACGATCAACCACGCGAAGGAGGGCCATTGATGAAGTGGACCGACACCTACGAGCTTGCCGCCGCGCTCGCCGAAGCGCATCCGGACGCGGATCCCGCGACCGTGCGCTTCACGCAGCTGCGCGAATGGGTGCTGGCGCTGCCCGGATTCAACGACGACCCCGGACACTGCGGCGAGAAAATCCTGGAAGCCATCCAGATGGCCTGGATGGACGAGGCCGACTGACGCCAGGCTTGCCGTGACGGCTTTCCGCCGCGGCCGCCTCGATGAAAAAAGCCGCTCCTCCCTGGGGAGCGGTTTTTTTTGGGGCCGCCGAAACGGAGGCGGACGTCGGGGACGCAGGTTTTCGGCGGTATCATCGGCTGTCATCGGCCCCGTCTTTTCGTTTTTTTCCATAGAGTCCGCGATGCCTGCACCCCAATTGCGTTTCGGCCTGGCCGCCAACCGCCTGCACCATGAAACCCCGGACGCCGCGCTCTTTACCTGGCTGCGCGCCTGTTCCGCCACCATCCGCGAACTGGGCGTCCAGCTGCATACGGTGGGGCGCACGCACGACGCCATCGTGCGCGAAGGCATGCTGCAGGGCTATCCGGGCCTGATCCGCTATCCCTACGGGCGCGAGGGCGGCCTGATGAAGCTCGTGGCCCGCGTGACGGAAGGGCGGCAGGAGCAGGCGCCGTTCGACGGCGCCATCTACCTCATCGACCCGGTCGATCCGTCTTCCATTTTTCCGGAGGCGCTGGCCCTGAAGCGTCAATGCATTACGCACGGCCGCCCTTTCATCTCGACCCTGGCGGGCGCCATCGAATGGATGGAAGTCGAGCGCGTCCATGCCGGGCTGGCGCCCGACGCGGCGCTGTCGCGCTACTTCAATTTCGAGGGGCAGACGCTGGCGCTGATCGCCCACGATGCGCTCAAGGACGAGATGGTGGCCTTCGCCAGCGAACACTTCGACGTGCTGTCGCGGTTCGCGCGCCGCGTCGCCACGGGCACGACGGGCGGCCGCCTGAACGAGCTGGCCTGGTCGCGCGGCTGGCCGAAAGAGCGGCCGTGGGTGCACCGCTACCTGAGCGGGCCGCTGGGCGGCGATGCGCAGATCGCCGAACTGGTGCTGGAGCACCAGTGCCAGCGCGTGATCTTCTTCGAAGATCCCCACGTGGCGCGCCAGCACGAGGCCGACATCCAGCTACTGGAGCGGGCCGTGCGGGTGGTGACCGAGTCGGCCACATGCGCCACTTCGCCGTCGGTGGCGCGCCGCTGGGCGCAGGCGGTGGAGAAGCGCGTCATCTGACCCGCGCCGGCCCGGCCTTATTTCCCCGTGAACCGGGGCGGCCGCTTTTCGCGGAAGGCCTGCACGCCTTCGGCGAAGTCGGCGCGCCCGGCGGAGTCGAGGAAGCACGCGGTTTCCTCGGCCAGCTGGGTTTCGAGCGTGGCGCTTGCCGCCGAGCGCAGCAGCGTCTTGGCGCCCGCGATGCCGTGCGGCGCGTTGCGGGCAATGTCTTTTGCGTAGGCGAGCGCCGCGTCGGCGAGTTCGGCGGCGGGGGCGGTGCGGGTGACGATGCCCCAGGCCAGCGCGTCGCGGGCGTCGAAGGTGTCGGAGCGCAGCAGCAGGTCCAGCGCGCGGCGGGCGCCCAGCACGCGGGTCAGCCCGTGCGTCATGCCGGCGTCGGGCGTGGCGCCGAGCTTCAGATAGGCCGTCGTGAACCGCGCTTCGGCCGCGGCGATGGCCAGGTCGCAGGCGAGCACCAGCGACAGGCCCGCGCCCGCGGCGATGCCCTGCACCTGCGCCAGCCATACCTGGTCCATACGCGGGATACGGGCGATGAAATCGTTGAGCGGCGCGAACAGCGCGAGCAGCGTGCCGCGCACCTGATCGGCGTCGCCTTCGAACATGGAAATATCGCCGCCGGCGCAGAAAGCCTTGCCCGCGGCGCGCAGGAGCACCACGCGGGTGCCGGGGCAGGTCTGCAGCCATTGGGCGGCCTGCAGCAGGTCTTGCGCCATCGCCACATCGATGGCGTTGAGCGCGTCGGGGCGGTTCAGCGTCACGGTCGCGATCGCGCCGTCGGTTTCCAGAAGCAGCGTCCGGAAGCGGGGAATTCCTGGGGGCATGGCGAGTCTCCGTTATCGGGTAAATACCAAGTGTCGATCCAAAAAACCCGATGCTATGGTCTGAACCGAGCGCTTGCTCGGTTTTGTCTTGGGCACGCCAAGCGTAACGCATGGAACGATTTTCCGGCGCCGCACTGGCGTAGGACAGGTTCGTTGCATCGCCTGCCTCGCGGGTTCGCCAGACTGACGCCAATAAGCAATAAGAAAAGACCTCCACGCCGCGCCTTCGGCTTGCCGCCTCCAGTGGGGGGCGCATTTTTGCCCAGGGGCGGCCCAACGGCAAAAAGCTTCGCATCAAAGCGAGGAGACAGATGGTGGATCGGTCCGATAGCCCTCCCTTGCTGGAGGTGGATGGAGTCACGCTGGCGTTTGGCGGGGTAAAGGCGCTCACGGATGTGGGCTTTCGCGTGGCGGCCGGGTCCATCACGGCGGTCATCGGCCCCAACGGCGCCGGCAAGACCTCGCTGTTCAACACCATTTCCGGTTTCTACAAGCCCACGTCGGGACAGATCCGCTTCCTGGGGCGCGACATCACGCGCGTGGCGGCGCCCGAGCGCGCCCGGCTGGGCCTGGCCCGAAGCTTCCAGAACATCGCGCTGTTTCGCGGCATGACCGTGCTGGACAACATCAAGCTGGGGCGCCATGCCCATCTGCGCTGCAACGTGTTCGATGCGCTGTTCTACCTCGGCCGGCGCGCCGCGAGGAGATGGCGCTGCGCGCCGACATCGAGGAGCGCATCATCGATTTCCTGGAAATCGACCACATCCGTCACGCGCCGGTGGCGGCGCTGCCCTATGGATTGCAGAAGCGCGTGGAGCTGGCGCGCGCGCTGGCCATGAATCCCAAGGTGCTGATGCTGGACGAGCCCGTGGCCGGCATGAACCGCGAAGAAACCGACGATATGGCGCGCTTCATCCTGGACGCCCGCGCCGAATGGGGCGTGACGGTGCTGATGGTGGAGCACGACATGGGCATGGTGATGGACCTGTCCGACCATGTGGTGGTGCTGAACTTCGGCCAGGTGATCGCCGACGGCACGCCCGTCGAGGTGCAGGCGGCCCCCCAGGTTATCCAGGCCTATCTGGGCGCGGGTGACGTGGGCGACCTGCGTCGCCGCCTGAGAGAGGCCGCCTGATGGACATGCTGTTCTTCCTCGAGGTGACGCTGGCCGGGCTGGGCAGCGGCGGGCTGTATGCGCTGGCGGCCCTGGCGTTCGTCATCGTCTACAAGGCGACGCGGGTGGTGAACATCGCCATCGGCGAATTCCTGATGCTGGGCGCCTATCTCTTCTACGCCTTCGCCGCGGGCATGGCGTGGCCGATCTGGCTGGCCATCGCGGGCGCCGTGCTGGCTTCGGGGATGTTCGGCGCGCTGGTCGAGCGCCTGACCATCCGGCCCATGCTGGGCGAGTCGCCGATATCGGTTTTCATGGTTACGGTGGGGCTGGCGTCCATCCTGGTGGGGGCGGTGGAGCTCATCTGGACGGCGGACCAGCGGCGCCTGCCCGAATTCATGCCGCGTTCGCCCGTGATGGTGGGCGAAGCCTTCGTCGCGCCCAAGGTGTTCTACGGATTCTGGGTGGCGGCGGCGCTGGTCCTGCTGGTGCTGATCGTGTTCCGCTACTGGCGCGGCGGGGTGGCGCTGCGGGCCACGGCCTCGGACCAGGGCGCCGCGTACGCAATGGGCATCAACGTGCCGCGCGTGTTTTCGCTGGCCTGGGTGGCCGCCGGCGCGCTCGCGGCAGTGTCGGGCGTGATCGTGGGCGCGATCGGGGGCATTTCCTCGTCGATGGGCGTGTTCGGGCTGTCGGTGCTGGTGGTGGTGATCGTGGGCGGGCTGGACAGCGTGGCCGGCGCGCTGGTGGGCGGGGTGTTCATCGGCCTGCTGGAAGCCTGGGCGGGCGCCTACCTGGGGGGCGAGTACAAGTTGCTGGCCACTTTCATCGTGCTGGTCGCGGTGCTGATGGTCAGGCCCTATGGCCTGTTCGGCACCCGTGAAATCGAGAGGCTGTGACACATGCGCATCGCGACCGCCAAAGAGACCTATCTTGCCGACGAAGCACTGTTCGACACCCGCACGCAGCGCGTGTGGCTGGCGCTGCTGGCCGCGTCCCTGGCGGCGTTTCCGTTCGTGGCCGACGCCTATTGGCTGTACCTGGCCTGCCTGGCGGCGATCAACATCGCCAGCGCGACGGGGCTGAACATCCTGACCGGCTACACCGGCCTGGTCAGCCTGGGGCAGGCCGCCTTCATGGGCCTGGGCGCCTATACCGTGGCGCTGATGGAACTGCGCCTGGGCACGCCCGTGCTGGCGAACCTGCTGGGCGGCGGCATGGTGGCGATGGCGGGCGGACTGTTGGTGGGCATCCCGTCGTTGCGGGTGAAGGGGCTGTACCTGGCCATTTCCACCATCGCCGCATCGTTCATCGCGCACTTCGTTTTCGCGAACTGGGCGTTCACGGGCGGCACCGCGGGCCTGCAGGTGCCGCCGGCGCGGATGCTGGGCGCGGACCTGGACACGTCGTTCAAGCTCTATTGGCTGATCGTGCCGATGACGGCGCTGATGGTGCTGGGCGCGGCCAACCTGTTCCGCACGCGCATCGGGCGCGCTTTCATCGCGATCCGCGACCGCGACATCTCGGCCGAGGTGCTGGGCATCCGGCTGCTGCGCTACAAGCTGCTGTCCTTCGGCCTATCCTCGTTCTACGCGGGCGTGGCGGGCGGCCTGTGGGCGTATTTCTTCCGCGTGGTCACGCCCGAGAGCTTTCCGCTCATCATGTCGATCTTCTTCCTGGCGGCCATCATCGTAGGGGGCATGGGCACGATCCTGGGATCCATCCTGGGCGCGCTCTTCATGACGATGGTGCCGGAACTGCTGAAGCTGATCGTCGGATGGCTGCCCGTGGGCGGCGACGCGCTGCGGCTGATCTCGCCGGTGCGCACTATTGTTTTCGGCCTGCTGATCGTGGGCTTTCTGATCTTCGAGCCGCACGGGCTCGCGGAAATCTGGCGGCGCGTGCGCCGTTTCTTCCACCTCTGGCCCTTCCGCACCTGAGCCCGGCGCGAACAGCGCGGCGGCGGCCACCCACAAGACCCTCAGGAGACAAACCATGAAGCGCATCCGGATCGGCAGCGGTTTATCGAGGTTGCTGGCCCCGCTGGGCCTGGCGGCGGCCCTGGCGTCGGCGCCCGCCGCCCAGGCGGCGGAGGACCTGGTGCTGGGCGGGTCCATTCCGCTGAGCGGGGTCTTTGCCTTTGCCGGGCAGGGCATCCATGCCGGCATTACCGACTACGTGAAGCTGGTCAACGAGCAGGGCGGGGTGAACGGACGCAAGCTGCGCTACGTGCCCGAAGACACCGCGTACAAGGTGGACGCCTCGGTGGCGGCGTTCAAGAAGATCACCAGCCAGAACAAGGTGAATTTCTACTACGGCGATTCGACGGGCTTTTCCAAGACCATCAACGCCGAGCTGAACCGCAGCGCCGACATCCTCATGACCGGCGCGTCGTTCGCCACCGAACTGAACGATCCGGCCAAGTATCCGGCCCAGTTCATGCTGGGGCCCGACTATACGGAGATGTTCGGCATCTTGCTGCGCTACATCGCCAAGGAGCAGCCCGGCGCCAAGGTGGCGTTCGTGTACTCGGACACGGAGTTCGGGCGCGATCCGATCGCGAGCTCGCGCGCGGTCGCCGAGAAGCTCGGGCTGAAGGTCGCGACCGAGATCATGACGCCGCCGGGCAGTGTGGACGTGTCGACCGAAGTCATCAAGCTTCGCCGCGCCGATCCCGACTACACCATTTTCCATGGCTACGTGCTGGCGCCGATTCCGGAGTTCGTGGGGCAGGGCAAGCGCATGGGCCTGAAGACGCGCTACATGGGCACCTTCTGGACCATGGACAACTCGACGGTGATGCAGATGGGCGAGGATGCCGAAGGCTTCATGGGCGTGATGCCTTACCGCTACTACTACGACACGGAGGGTGACGCGCCCATGCTGAAGAAGATCCGCGAGATGCGGCCGCAGTACCAGAGCACGGGCTACATGCAGGGTTTCCTGGCCGCCATGCTGTTCACCGAGGCAGCCAGGCGCACACTGGACGCGGGCAAGGAGCTGACCGCCGCCAACATGAAGGCGGCGCTCGACAGCATCAAGGATTTCGACACGGGCGGCCTGATCGGCGTGCCGATCACGATCAAGGGAAATTCCATTCCCGTGGGCCGCATCTACCGCGCCGACGTGAAGCGCAAGCAGATGGTGCCGGCATCCGACTGGATCGTTCTGAAGTGAGGCGGCCGTGAATCCCGGACAGGAGGCGCGGGCGGCGCCGGCTGCGGCCGTGCTCGATATCAACAACATCGAAGTCGTCTACAACAAGGCGGTACAGGTGTTGCGCGGCTTGTCCCTGTCGGTGCCCGCGGGCAGCATCGTGGCGCTGCTGGGCAGCAACGGCGCCGGCAAATCCACCACGCTGAAGGCGGTGTCCGGACTGCTGGACCTGGAGGACGGCGCGCTGGCGCGCGGGCGCATCGTTTTCGACGGCAGCGACACGGCCGGCGCCAGGCCGCAGAACCTGGTGCGCGCCGGCCTGGCGCACGTGATGGAAGGCCGCCGCGTGTTCGAAGACCTGACGGTGGAGGAGAACCTGGTGGCGGCCACCTATGCCCTGACGGGCAGGCCGGGCGCGCGCGCGGACTTCGACCTGGTCTATGCCTACTTCCCGCGCCTGTACGAACGGCGCAGAGCGCTGGCCGGTTATCTGTCGGGCGGCGAGCAGCAGATGCTGGCGATTGGCCGCGCGCTGATCGCGCAGCCCAGGCTGATGCTGCTTGACGAGCCGTCGCTGGGCCTGTCGCCGATGCTGGTCGAGAGCATTTTCTCCATCGTCGCGCGCATCAACCGCGAGCAGGGGGTGTCGATGCTGCTGGTGGAACAGAACGCATCGGTGGCGCTGGCGGTGGCGCACTACGGCTACATCATGGAGATGGGCAAGGTGGTGATCGACGGCAGCGCGGACAGGCTGGCGGCGGATCCGGACGTGCGCGAGTTCTACCTGGGTGTGGGCGGCGCGGGCGAGGCCCGTGGTTTTCGGAACCTCAAGCACTATAAGCGCCGCAAGCGCTGGCTCTCATGATGGACAAGGAACGCATCCCCCCGGCGGCCGGCGCGGACGCATGGCCGGCGCTGACGCTGCCGCAGATGCTGCGCGAGCAGGCCCGCCGGCATCCCGGCGCCATCGCCATCCGGCAGAAGGACTTCGGCATCTGGAAGCCCATCTCGTGGTCCGAATACTGGCGGCGCGCCCGCCGCGTGGGGCTGGGCCTGCGAGCGCTGGGCCTGGGCGCCGGCGGCCGGGTGGCCATCGTGTCCGAGAACCGCGTGGAGTGGCTGCTGGCCCAGATGGGGGCAGGCGCGGTCGGGGCCGTGGCGGTGGGCGTGTACGCCACCAGCCGGCCGGGGAAATGGGTTACGTGCTGGAGCACGCCGACGTCGAAGTGGTGGTGTGCGAAGACCAGGAGCAGACCGACAAGGTGCTGCAGGTGGCCGGCCGGCTGCCGCTGTTGCGGCGGATCGTGACGATAGAGTGCAAGGGCCTGCGCTCCTACGGGCCGGCCGAACGCGAACGCATCCTGACCTTCGCCGAGGTCGAGGCCGACGGCGCGCGCCGCGAGGATCGCGAGCTTTCCGGGCTGGATGCCATGCTGGACGGCCAGCGCCTGGACGACACGGGGCTCATGATTTACACCTCGGGCTCCACCGGCAAGCCCAAGGGCGCAATGCTGAGCTACCGCAACATGCGCGCCGTGGCGCCGGGCATCGCGGACAGGCTGGCGCTGGACCGCCGCAGCGTGCACCTGTCGTACCTGCCGCTGTGCCACGTGGCCGAGCAGATGCTGTCGACCTTCGTGCCCATCTACCTGGGCGCGCAGGTGAATTTCGGCGAATCGATACGCACGGTGCAGGAAGACCTGCGCGAAGTGGCGCCGACTCTCTTCCTGGGGGTGCCGCGCATCTGGGAAAAGCTGCACGCCGCCATCTCGATCAAGATGCAGGAAACGGGACGCCTGCGGCAATGGCTGTACCGCCGCGCGCTGGCCGCCTGCGAACCCTTTCTGGAGAAATCGCCGGCACAGTACACGGCCGGCGAACGGCTGACGCGCTGGCTGTGGCACTGGCTGGTGCTGCGCGCCTTGCAGAACTTCATCGGCCTGCGCCGCGTGCGCGTGGCGATGACGGGGGCCGCGCCGATTCCGCCGGAGGTGGTGCGCTATTTCCGCAAGCTGGGCGTGCCGCTGGTGGAGGTCTACGGGCTGACGGAATCGACGGGCATGATCTTCGGCCAGCATCCGGACCGCGTGAAAGTGGGCACGGTCGGCGAACCCATACTTGGCGTCGAGTGGCGGATAGGCGAGGCGGGCGAACTGCTTGTGCGCGGCGACATGGTGTTCCAGGGCTATTACAAGAATCCGGACGCCACGGCCGATACCTTGCGCGACGGCTGGCTGCATACCGGCGACGCGGCGGCCGAGGAGGACGGGCGCGTGCGTATCGTGGACCGCCTGAAGGACATCATGATCACGGCCGGCGGCAAGAACCTGACCCCGTCCGAGATCGAGAACGCGGTCAAGGGCAGCCCGTACGTGAAGGAGTGCATCGTGATCGCCGACGGGCGCAGGTATGTCTCGGCGCTGATCCAGCTCGAGTTCGACACGGTGGGCAAGTGGGCGGAGTCGCGCGGCATCGCCTTCACGCATTTCCGCTCGCTCGCCGAATCCGCGCAGGTGCGCGAACTGATCCAGCAGGAAGTCGCCCGCGCCAATGCCGGCCTGGCGCCGGTGGCGCAGATCAAGCGCTTCCATTTGCTGACCAAGGAGCTGGACCACGACGACGGCGAAGTGACGGCGACCATGAAGGTCAGGCGCGCCAGCATCTACCGCAGCTATGCCGGCGAAATCGAGGCGCTCTACAGCGAGGAGGCGACGGCATGAACGAAGCCGTGATCGTGGAAGCCGTGCGCACGCCGTTCGGGCGGCACGGCGGGTGGTGGGCGGACACGCGGCCGGATGCGCTGCTGGCCCGGACCGTAAGGGGCCTGCTGGCGCGCGCCGGCCTGCCGCACGACAAGGTCGAGGATCTGATCGCGGGTTGCGTCAGCCAGGCCGGCGAGCAGGGCGCCAATATCGGCCGGCTGGCCGCGCTGCTGGCCGGCCTGCCCGAGAGCGTTCCCGGCGTGGCCTTGAACCGCATGTGCGGCTCCAGCCAGCAGGCCGTGCATTTCGGCGCGCAGGCCATTGCCGCGGGCGACATGCGCTATGTGGCGGCGGGCGGCGTGGAGAGCATGAGCCGCGTGCCGATGTTCCTGGACGTGACGCTGGGACGGGAAGCGTTTCGCGGCTTCGAGTCGCTGAATCCCCAGTTGCTGGAACGTTATCCGCTCGTACACCAGATCGAGAGCGCGGAGCGGATCGCGGAACGGTGGCGCTTGTCCCGCCGTGAGATGGACGAATGGGCGCGGGAAAGCCATGCGCGCGCCTGGGCCGCGGCGCAGGCGGGCCGCCACGCCGAATTGCTGCCGGGGCCGCATGCGCGCGCGGACCGCGACGAAGGCATACGCGAGCGGACGGACCCCGGGCGCATGGCGGCCCTGGCGCCGGCCCTGCGGCCGCCCGGGGAGGGAGGCGTGACCGCCGCCAACG